>CAZQSD010000019.1:0-28785 GCA_964595885.1 uncultured Sangeribacter sp. | reverse complement strand
GTAGCATTATTTATTTCATAAATTTCTTACTTTTAAAGATTTTGGGAGTAGGATTGGATTAATTTTTGTATTTTTGCAGCAATGGAATAAATAATATTAACAAATACATTAACTAAATGAATCAAAAGTATGATAGACTATCTTATAGCAATAGATACAGATATTTTTCTCTGGCTTCATTCTCATCACACCTTATACTGGGACAACGTGATGAAAATGGCCAGTAGTAAATTTGTCTGGATTCCCATGTATGTAGCACTACTATTTACCTTTTGTAAAGCCTATAGTTGGCGAAATGCCCTTACTTTGGTGATACTTACCGCGTTAGCTGTAACATTGGCTGATCAAGTATCTGCCTCGATTATTCGACCATTCTTTGAACGGCTACGACCATCAAACTTAAACAATCCGCTCTCTCAGTTTGTACAAATAGTTGATGGTTATCGCGGTGGCAAATATGGTTTCCCATCATGTCATGCAGCAAATACTTTTGCAGTTGTGACTTTCACATCGTTAGTATTCAAAAGAGGCAAATACTTTCTATTCATTCTGTTTTGGGCACTACTCAATTGTTATTCGAGAATCTATTTGGGCGTGCATTATCCGGGAGATATATTAATCGGGATGATAATAGGCGCATTGTCGGGAGGTTTTTGTTATCTTTTAGGCAAATTAGTAGCCAAGACATATCACCTCAGACAATTTGTTCATAAAGAACGACTTAATAGAAGTTTTATTGCTGGGAAAATGGTCGCTTACCTGCCTTCAGACTCGGTTATTGTAACAGGACTTTTGACAATAGTTTTCATTTTAATTTATTGTGGATTTAGAACGATATAGACACAAATGAAAAAATAGGAACATAATGTACAGTTAAAAATCAGCGTATCATAAATTTATGATACGCTGATTTTTAACTGTACATTATGTTCGCAGGTAGCGATTAATACAGATAGTCAGAAATCTGTTCCGGACGGAAACTACCTATAAATGAAGCATGGCGTTCTACTTCAGCCTGCCCATATTTTACATAAACGTTTAATGAACGTCGGAAAGATTCGTCAGTCTGAGTGTCTTCAAGAAGAAGGTAGCCCATTATTATATTGCCTGCCATTTCTACGAGACGACGGGCCATGAAGTCATGATACCTGGTATCGTCTACACCCATCACAGCCTGCACGGCATTGGCATATTGCTGAGTCATAAACACGAGAATATTCTTAACAGCTTCATCCTCCGGATGGACTTGCATAGACTCAAATTCATGGATTTTGTTTAGATAAGTACCAGTCGTGACATGACGGATGGCAGCGACAACCTGAAGTTGTGTGGTTCCTTCATATATGCTTGTAATGCGGGCGTCTCGATAAAGGCGTTCACAAGCATAGTCTTTCATGAAACCAGAGCCGCCATGAATCTGAATGCAATCATACGTGTTCTGATTACAGTATTCAGAAGTCATGCCTTTAGCAAGAGGAGTAAATGCATCTGCAAGACGGCTATAATATTTCTGCTCTTTCTTCTCATCAACTGTAAGTGGACGCTCTTTGGCAATATCATCATACACCTTATACATGTCTACAAAACGTGAGCAGGCATATAATAAAGCACGCGATGCATCAAGTTTGGCTTTCATGGTGGAAAGAATCTCAGCTACCGCCGGGAACTCGATAATGGCTTTACCAAACTGCTTACGATCCTTGGCATAAGCGAGAGCTTCACGATAAGCGGCCTCGCTCAAACCCACAGACTGGGCTGCAATGCCGAGACGTGCACCATTCATCAATGCCATTACGTATTTGATAAGACCAAGGCGTGTACTACCCACAAGTTCAGCAGGTGCATCCTTATATACAAGTTCACAAGTAGGACTGCCTTTGATACCCATCTTATTCTCAATTCGTCGAACAGTCACACCGCCATTACGCTTGTCATAGATGAACATTGATAACCCACGTCCATCTTTTGAACCTTCCTCTGACCGAGCAAGGACAAGATGAATGTCACTATCGCCATTAGTGATGAAACGTTTCACACCGTTAAGCACATAAGAACCGTCTTCCTTCTTAGTGGCTTTAAGCATAACTGACTGAAGATCGGAGCCGGCATCAGGTTCAGTAAGATCCATTGACATCGTTTCCCCTTGGCACACTCTGGGAATATATTTTTGCTTTTGCTCATCAGAAGCAAATTCATAGATTGTCTCAGCGCAATCCTGAAGTCCCCAGAGATTTTCAAAACCTGCATCTGCACGGCTAACAATATCAGCAGCCATGATGTAGGGTGTGATAGGGAAATTAAGGCCTCCTAAGCGCCGGGGCATAGCCATACCCATAAGACCTGCTTTGCGACAGGCATCAAGATTCTTTTGAGTGCCGGAAGCATAATCAACATGACCATTTCTAACAACAGGTCCCTCGTGATCAACATCTTCAGCATTCTCAGCTATCACATTAGCACAAATGTCACCTACAATTTCCAAAACACGATCATAGCTGTCCATCGCATCTTCAAAATTTTGCGGTGCATAGTCATATTTATCAGCATCGGCAAAGTTTCTCTCTTTAAGCTCAACGATCTTAGTCATCAAAGGATGATTTAGATAGTGCTTCAGAGAGTCATTGTCTGTATAGAAATTAGCCATTATTTTGAATTCTTTTTGTAATATTTGATAAGTTTTGGAAGCACATCTTCAATTTTACCTGTAATTACGTAATCAGCGATAGAATTGATAGGAGCATCCGGATCGGAATTTACAGATATGATAATGGAAGAATCCTGCATACCGGCAATATGCTGAATCTGACCAGAAATACCACAAGCGATATAAAGTTTAGGGCGAACAGTCACACCGGTCTGACCAATTTGTCTGTCATGGTCAGCCCATCCTGCGTCAACTGCAGCACGACTTGCACCCACCTCAGCCCCAAGAGTATCGGCCAATTTGTATAGTAAATCAAAATTCTCCTTACTGCCGACACCATAACCGCCGGCAACTATAATAGGACTGCCTTTGAGATTAACCTTAGATTTCTCCACATGACGATCAATGATCTCAACAACAAAATCTTCCGGACGAGTATATTTATTAACCTCTTTTGTGATGACCTCACCTTTATAGTTAGAATCACGTACTTCTTTCTTCATCACCCCTTCACGGACAGTTGCCATTTGCGGACGACATTCAGGATTGACAATCGTGGCAACTATATTACCACCGAATGCGGGTCGAATCTGATATAGAAGATCCTTATATTCCTTGCCAGTCTTTGCGTCTGTATAATCGCCTATCTCAAGCGATGTGCAATCAGCGGTCAATCCGCTATGAAGAGCAGAAGAAACCCTTGGACCAAGATCGCGCCCAATGGAAGTAGCTCCCATAAATGCAATGCGGGGCTCTATCTCCTTAAATAAATTAATGAGAATGGAAGAATGGGGTAGGGATGTATAGGGATAAAGACGAGAATCCTCAAACTTATATATCGTGTCTACACCATATGGAAGGATTTGTTTCTCTATTTCTTTAAGGTTATCACCTGCGACAACTGCTTCAAGCTTGATGCCAAGCTTATCAGCAAGCTGACGTCCCTTGGTTAGAAGTTCGAGGCTAACGTCAGCCACTTTACCGTCTTCATATTCACAATAGACGATCAGATTATTTTTGTCTGCCATTTTGAATTCAGATGTTTCGTTTGTTGATATTAGCCAATTGTGTGATTAGAAATTAAATCGACAATAAGTGCCTCGAGCTCCTCATCATTATTTTCAATACGACGAGCTTCCTTAGCGGTGAAAACGACGTTTTCGATCGACTTAACTTTCGTAGGAGAACCAGCCAGACCACACTGTGCCAGATCTGCATCCACAGTTGAAGCCGACCATTCACCAATTGAAAGATAAGGACGTTTCTCAATAAATTCTTTCTTAGCCTCATCAGTTGCCACCTCAGAAGGGACAGCCGCATATTTATATTTCTGCACAGCTTTGGCATTACGGGGACGGCATTCTGCGGCGGAGCCATTGACAGTCACCACAAGTGGCAACTTTGCTTTTACAGTTTCAACGCCGCTCTCGATCCTGCGTTTTACAACTACTTCACCGTTGTCAGCGCTTATGATATCTTCGGCATAGGTGATCTGTGGAATGCCAAGTTTCTCTGCAATCTGCGGACCAACCTGAGCAGTATCACCATCAATTGCCTGACGCCCACCGATAATTATATCATAACCACCAATTTTTTTAACCGCCGCACTTAACGCATAAGAAGTGGCCAGTGTATCACTACCCGCGAAAGCTCTATCAGATAAAACTATTCCTCCATCAGCTCCACGGAACATTCCTTCACGGATTATTTCAGCTGCTCGTGCCGGTCCCATTGTAAGCACGGTGACTTTACTTCCAGGATATAAGTCTTTGAGTTTAAGTGCCTGTTCAAGGGCATTCAAGTCTTCCGGATTGAAGATTGCCGGAAGAGCTGCTCTGTTGATTGTGCCATCTGCTTTCATGGCATCCTTTCCAACGTTACGTGTGTCAGGAACCTGTTTTGCAAGCACAATAATATTTAAGCTCATATTAATGTTGTTTTTAGTAGTCTAAGCGGATTTTGGGGCAAAGTTACTAAAAAAACTTTAATTTTACTACTATTTTTATTGGTTTAAACAATTTATTGTTTGTAATATCCCTTTTTTTATCTAATTTTGCCCTTGTTTGAATCAGTTTAGGTTTAAATATATGAAAGGTATATTGACAAATATTTTGTTGGCTGCATGCGTTTTCTCAACAATGGCAGCTCCGGTTGATGAAGCGCGCCAACTCGTTAAGGAGGGCAACTTTACCGGGGCACGTAAACTACTGGAACAGGCTGTGGCAGCAAATCCAAAGATCTCTGCGAGTCCTGAATATAATTATCTATTGGGGGCCTGTGAATTTGAATCAGGTCAGTATGCGGAAGCAAGAAAACTGTTAGAGGTAGCAAAATCAAAAGGTTATGGCCCTGCCAATCTATATCTGGGCCGTTTGGCATTTCTCGATTATGATTTTGAAAATGCTTCAAGATATTATAGTGATTTTAAACGACATCGTGAGAAACTGGGGCAAATAGGAGGAGAAACTGTAGAGGAATTGGAACACCAACTATCTATTGCGGAGAATGCCTTGTCGCGTGTTGAAAAAATTGCTGTTATAGATTCCATTTCAATACCAAAAAATGATTTTTATAAGGTATATCGTCTTTCAAAATCCTCCGGTCGCCTATCTTCTCCAAACGATATTCCTTTTGAAAACCATCGTCAGGGAGCGTCAATGGCTTATGTAAATGAAGAAGGTGACTATATGATATGGGGTGAGCCAGATGAAGTAGGAAATGTACATCTTGTTGAAACAATCCGTCTCACAGATGGCACATGGCAGGCACCTACTCCTATAAATGATGAGTTGAACAATGGGGGATATGCAGATTATCCTTTTATGATGCCGGACGGTGTTACCTTATTTTTTGCCTCTGATGGTAATGAGTCGATGGGAGGGTATGACATTTTTGTGGCAAAAAAAGATGCCACAACTGGTGAATACCTACAACCACAAAACATAGGGATGCCCTTTAATTCTCCTTATGATGATTTTATGCTTGCCATAGACGAAGAAAATGGAGTTGGCTGGTGGGCTACCGACCGCAACAAGCTGGATGGCAACTTAACCATATATATGTACATGGTTAATGATCTTCGTAAGAATTATGATGAAGACGATGATAACCTTTTAGAGATGGCACGGATTACAGACTTCCGCTCAACGCAAATGCCTGAAGAAAGTGGGAGATATCATGAAGTGCTGTCTGCAATTTCTAAGATGGATAATGATGACGACCAAAAGACTGTAGATTTTTATTTTCCTATTGGAAATGGTAAATACTATCATTCATTGTCAGACTTTAAAAACACAGACGCCCGTAATGCAATGACCAATTATCTAAAGGCTGAAAGGAAACTTAATGAATTAGAGGCCAACCTTAAGGAGCTGCGCAAACGTTTTCCAGTCAACCGTGCAGATAATGTTAAAGATGAGATTGTTGCTCTTGAGAATGAGATAGAAAAAAGAAGAATAGAGCTAATCAAATTAAGAAGCAATATTTATTGTTGCTTAAAAGGCCAAAAGTGATAAACGAAATCACGATAATAAATATATGTCTATAGATATTAGAGAGATAATCAAAGCCACCAAAGATTATAACCTTCATGCGCACACTCAATTCTGTGATGGGCGTGATACAATGGCAGACATCGCTTCGGCTGCCCAAAAAGAATCTTTTAAATTTTTTGCGTTCACGCCCCATTCGCCCCTTAACATTCCATCTCCATGCAATATGAAGTTGGAAGATATGGAAACATATTTATCACAAATGTCCGTTTTAAAGAGAAAATATGATGGAGAAATGCAACTGCTCACATCTCTTGAAATTGATGGGATGGGTGCCGAATATGGTCCGCACATAGATTATTTTCAGAACCTCCCTTTGGATTTCCGTTTAGGTTCAGTTCATTTTGTACCTAATCAGGATAAAATATATTTGGACTGTGATGGAAGTTTCGAACGATTCAATAAATATTTGAAAGAAGCATATCAGAATGATTTAAGATATGTAGTAGAGAAATATTTTGAACAAGTCTTAATTATGATAGAGAGAGGAGGGTTTGATTTGCTGGGGCATTTTGACAAAATAGCAGGAAACGCAGCAATAGCAGATCCGGAAATTGAGAATGAGGGATGGTATGAGGCATTAATCGATGATGTCATATCACATGCTATAAGTAATAAGTTGACTGTGGAGATAAACACAAAAGCCTTTGAAGCAAAAGGAAGATTTTTTCCAGCCGAAAAATGGTGGAGCAAACTTATAAAAGCCAATATACCCATTGCGATAGACAGCGATACCCATTATGCGGCCAAAGTAACGGCAGGTCGTGAACAAGCTTTTAGTCGCCTGGCGCAAATATCCTAATCACTTTTAACCCCATTAAGATTTTCTAACAAGATTTTAATTACAACTTATTTGGCTATATAATTTAAATTTTGTAATTTTGCATCCGGAAAACGTAGTTGTGGCTTAATCTATATATGAAAATAATTCTCAACTGCATGATAACCAAAACAATAACACTAAAATTAAGGTAAAACGTATGAATTCTTACGAAACCGTTTTCATTTTAACTCCCGTTTTGTCTGACGATCAGATGAAGGAAGCGGTAGAAAAATTCAAAGGCGTGCTTCAGGCAAATGGTGCTGAAGTGGTCAATGAAGAACTTTGGGGTCTCCGCAAACTTGCTTACCCCATTCAGAAGAAGTCAACTGGCTTCTATTGCCTTCTTGAGTTCAAAGGCGAACCTACAATTGTAAAGCAGCTTGAGACTGCATTCCGCCGTGACGAACGTGTGATTCGTTTCCTTACATTCCGTCTTGACAAATATGCTCAGGAATATGCAGAGAAGCGTCGCAATCTAAGAGCTAAAAAAGCAAATGAACAACAACCCGCTGAGGCAGTTGCTGAAGCAGAAAATAAGGAGGCATAATCATGGCAGCAAATACTGAAATTCGTTATCTCACTCCTCTTACAGTTGACACAAAAAAGAAAAAATACTGCCGTTTTAAACGTAGCGGTATCAAATATATAGATTACAAGGATCCGGAGTTTCTCAAAAAATTCCTCAATGAACAGGGCAAGATCCTTCCCCGTCGTATCACCGGCACATCTCTGAAGTTTCAGCGTCGTGTTGCACAGGCTGTAAAGCGTGCTCGTCATCTCGCACTCCTTCCCTATGTGGCCGACTTGATGAAATAATCATTTTTTAACCCGACAAAGAAAATTCAAAATGAAAATAATACTTAAAGAAAATGTAGCTGATCTCGGCTATAAGGACGATATTGTCGAAGTGAAAGATGGTTATGGTCGTAACTATCTGATCCCGACAGGCAAAGCTATTATCGCATCTTCTGCTGCTCTTAAGCGTCTTGCTGAAGACCAGAAGCAACGTGCTCACAAGATTGCTAAACTCAAAGCAGATGCAGAAGCTGCTGCTGCTGCTCTCGAAGGTCTTAAACTGACTATCGGTGCTAAGACAAGCTCAACCGGCACAGTGTTTGGCTCTGTAAATGCACTTCAAATTGCCGAGGCTCTTGAAAAGTTAGGCCACAATGTTGATCGTAAGCTCATATACCTTAAGGAACCTGTAAAAGAGGTTGGAGTATACACTGCTACCATCAAGTTCCATAAGGATGTGACCAAAGAAATCGAATTTGAAGTTGTAGCTGAATAATTACCAGCTTCCCTATAAAATATAAGAGGAGGTGTGTCAACACATGGCACATCTCCTCTTTGCTACAATTTTCTTTTTTCTTACTTTTGTCACAAAAGAATGTTGAAAATATCAAGGAAAATGATTAAATTTGCATAATTCATTGCATACTAACAGCAATAATAATTCACCAAAGAAACTAATAAGCAATATTATATGAGGTTTAACATTGACGGAAAACTTTTTCAGCAGAATCTTCAGTCTGTGAATAAAGTTATTAACTCCAAAAATGCTCTTTCAATACTTGATAATTTCCTATTCACCGTGGAAAACGGAATGCTAACCATTACCGGTAGTGATCAGGAAAATATTGTTACGGCAAAAGTGGAAGTGATGGATTGTGATAAGGATGGGAAAATTGCAGTTCCAGCAAAATCACTTCTTGAGATAACAAAGGAGATTAGCAATCAGCCTCTGTGTTTTAATCTTAACGAGGAGACAGGGGAGATTGATCTTGCTTTCCTTAATGGACATTTCAAATTCATGGGCATCAATGCTGACGAGTATCCACAGGGAGAAGAAATTGCTGATGAGGCCATAGAAATAGAAGTGCCGTCAACAGTGATCCAAAAAGGTATTGAAAACACTCTCTATGCTGTAAGTATGGAACCCATCCGTCCGATGATGACTGGAATTTATTGGGATGTTCATGAAGGAGACATCACATTTGTGGCTAGTGATACCCATAAACTTGTTAGATACATCAACACAAATGTCAATCCAGGCGTAAATCGTGGTTTCATAATGCCTTCGAAACCGGCATCTATTCTGAAAGGGCTGCTCCCTAAGGAAGAGGAAATAGTTAAAATGACTATAGGAGAAAAAGGAGCTAAATTTGAACTAAACAAATTTACTCTGACATGTCGCTTCATCAAAGGAAACTATCCTAATTATAATCGTGTGATCCCTACATCGAATCCTTTTACAATGACCATTGATCGGATGGCTTTCCTAAATGCAATGCGACGTGTGGCTATCTTTGCAAGCAAGGCATCTAATCTTGTTAAGATCGAAATCAGTAACAACAGTATGCGTTTGGCAGCTCAAGATCTTGATTACGGCACGTCAGCTGAGGAACGGGTAAAATGCGAATATCAAGGCAATGATATGACCATAGGGTTTAATTCACAGTTTACTGTTGAAATCCTAAGTAATCTCTCAGGCGACATGGTGGTTGTTAGGCTATCAGATCCAGCACGTCCGGGAGTATTTGAGCCTTTGGAGCAACAAAAGAACGAAAATATAGTAACCATCCAGATGCCAATGCAAGTGATTGAATAATGGAAAATAAAATTACCCTTAACCTCGAAAAGCCAATCATTTTTTTCGATCTTGAGACTACTGGCACGAATGTTACACATGACCGGATTGTCGAGATTTCTTATATAAAAGTTTATCCTGACGGTCATGAGGAGAAAAAAAGTCGTCGTCTTAACCCTGAAATGCCGATTCCTCCAGCAAGCACGGCAGTACACCACATAACTGATGAAGACGTGGCCAACGAACCGACTTTCAAACAGGTTGCTAAGTCCCTATTAGAGATATTTGAGGGGTGTGATATAGCCGGATACAATAGCAATAAATTTGATGTGCCTGTCCTGATGGAGGAATTCAGCAGGTGTGGAATAAACTTTGATATTGCTGGACGTAGGTTTATTGATGTGCAGAACATCTTCCATAAAATGGAACAGCGCACTCTTGTTGCCGCTTATAAATTTTACTGTGGTGCTGATCTTGAAGATGCACATAGTGCGTTAGCTGACACACAGGCAACCTATGAAGTCCTGTTGGGTCAGTTGGAAAGGTATCCCAGTCTAAAAAATGATGTTGAATTTCTGGCAAAATTCTCTACAATTGGTCGCAACCTTGATTTGGCAGCGAGAATTGTGCTGGATGATCATGATGTGCCTGTGTTTAACTTTGGCAAGCATAAAGGTAAATCCGTGAAGGAAGTTCTGAGGCGGGAGCCGTCGTTCTTTGACTGGATCATGCAAGGAGACTTTCCTAAAAACACAAAAGATGTGCTTTGCCAGTTAAAATATCAGTATCAGCATGCCAAGAAACAATAAAAAACATTGTTATGCTTAGAGGTAAACATATCGTATTAGGCATTTCCGGAGGGATAGCTGCCTATAAGTCTGCTTATTTGCTACGTCTTCTAATAAAGAGGGGAGCGGAAGTACAGGTGGTTATGACTCCCAATGGGAAAGAATTCATAACTCCGGCCACACTGGCAGCCTTGAGTGGCAAACCTGTCGTAAGTGAGTTTTTCGCTGCCAATACGGGAGAATGGCATAGCCATGTTGATTTAGGCATCTGGGCAGATTTGATGATTATAGCACCTGCCACAGCATGCACAATCGGTAAAATGGCTAATGGCATAGCCGATAATATGCTCGTGACTACATATCTATCAGCCAAAGAACAAGTTATGATAGCACCGGCGATGGATCTTGATATGTGGAAACATCCATCCACTCAGTCAAATATAGAATTGTTAAAAACACGTGGCAACATTATTATTGAACCTGAAGCCGGTGAACTTGCAAGTGGCCTTGTCGGAAAAGGTCGCATGGAAGAACCAGAAAAAATTGTGGAGAATATTGAAAGTTTTTTTTCAATATCACAAAGCCTCAAGGGTAAAAACGTACTCGTAACTGCGGGACCGACATATGAAAATATTGATCCCGTAAGATTTATTGGTAACTACTCAAGTGGGAAAATGGGTTTTGCCATTGCAGAAGAATGCGCAAGCAGAGGAGCCCGAGTCACACTGGTAAGCGGTCCGGTTTCACTTACGACCCATTCCCCAAATATTGAACGTATAAATATTACCTCTGCCAAAGAAATGCTGGCTTGTTGCCTTGAAAAAAGTGAAAAAAGTGATGTGATTATCCTCACAGCAGCTGTGGCAGACTATGCCCCGGAAAGGGTGGCTGAGAAAAAAATCAAACGTGAGGGGATAGAAGACATGACAATACGTCTTGTCAGAAATCCAGACGTGGCTGCCACTCTTGGGGAAAGGAAGAAGCCAAACCAACTCTTGGTTGGATTTGCATTAGAGACTGACAATGAAATGGAGAATGCTCTCAGAAAACTTAGGAATAAGAATCTTGATTGGATTGTGCTTAATTCCTTAAAAGATCCGGACGCAGGTTTTATGAAGGATACAAATAGAATCACCATGATATCCGCTTCCGGTGAAAGCATTCGATTTGAGTCCAAATCAAAAAAACTGGTTGCAAAAGACATAATAGATACAATCGGATAAATTATTTAGGAGACTTAGAATGAAAAAAGAATTTTTTTCGTTGAGCATTATGTTGGCTGTGTCCGGAGCGAGCCAGATGGCAACTGCTCAGGAACTGCAATGCACTGTAGAAGTGAATACTTCATCAATTGAGGGCACTAATAAAAGTGTGTTTGAATCTCTGAAAGAAGGGATAACAGAATACTTCAATGAGAACAAATTCACTAATACAATATTTTCTCCCAATGAGAAAATAGAATGTCGTTTTTTTCTTACAGTTAAGGAATATAACGACGACAGGATAAAGGGGGATATTCAAGTACAGCTTTCGCGTCCGGTTTATAATAGTACATATACTACAACTCTGCTCAATTTTAAAGATACTAAAGTTGAGTTTGATTATCAGGAGGGTACACCTCTCATTTTCAATACAAGCACTTGGGATTCGAATCTGACCGGCATATTGAATTTTTATGCCTATCTATTTCTTGCGCTTGACTTCGACAGTTTTTCTCCAAATGGAGGCCAGCCTTATTTTGATAAAGCAGCTTCTATCGTACAAATGGCACAATCAAGTGGAGAAGTCGGGTGGAGAGCTTTTGAGGACACTAAAAACAGAAGTGCAGTGTTAAGCTCATTTACAGATAGCAATACTGGAATGGTTCGCGATATGATATATCAGTACCATCGAAAGGGACTTGACGAAATGGTCACAAGCCCAGATAAAGGAAGGGCAGCTATAACAGAAGCTATAAAAGCGATCGGCACAGTCTATAAGAACGCGCCTATGTCGGTTGCGCTGTCAATGTTTCGAGATGCGAAACTTGATGAACTGGTAAATGTTTATTCCAAAGCTCCCCAATCAGAAAGAGATGAAGTCTATGAATTATTGCAGCCAATTTATCCAACTGATATGGAACGGCTGAACAAGATTAAGACTCCGGATGAAAAATAAATAGGACTAACCATGCTTGCAAGCTTAATTATCAAAAATTACGCATTGATTGATGATGTGAATCTACATTTTCTGCCTGGCTTTACCATTATAACAGGTGAGACAGGAGCAGGAAAATCAATCATGTTAGGAGCCCTGGCCTTGTTGCTTGGTGAGCGTGCCGAGACAAAAGCCATTTCAGATAAATCACGGAAATCAGTTATTGAGGCCACTTTTAGTAATCCCGATCCTGCATTGAAGAATATATTTGATGTAAATGGACTTGAATGGAATGAAGCTGAGTTAATAGCAAGAAGAGAGATCCTGCCATCGGGAAGATCAAGGGCGTTTGTTAATGACACGCCAGTTACGTTACCTACACTTTCTGCCATAACAAGCAACCTTGTCGATATTCATTCTCAGCATAGTAATATCCTAATGTCACAAAACTCGCGGCATCTCTCCATTATAGATTCATTTGCAGGTAATGGTGAACTCCTCTCTCTCTATCGGAATGATTTTGCAAGATATGTGGCTCTACGCGGGAAAATTAAAAGGATAAGGGAACGGATAGAGAAAAATAGAGAAAATAGAGATTTCATCGTTTTCCAACTTGAACAGCTTGATAGAATAAGACCTAAAGAAGGAGAGTTAAAGGCCATAGAACAAGAATTTGATATGCTTAGTGATGCTGATCAAATCAGGGAAGATCTCGGAGTGGCCTACAGTTATCTTGACGGTGGAGAAAACAACCTCAACTCTTATCTTTCAGGAGTTATCGACTCATTACAACAAGTCAATCTTGACCTATTTGAAGAAGATGGAGGAACAGAATTAATGAGGCGTCTGGATATCCTGCGTATTGAACTAAAAGACATCTCCGAGACCATATGCGGCTATCTTGATAAAGTTGATACCGATCCGGCACGCCTTGCCAAAGTCACCGCACGGATGAACCAATTATATGATGCCATAAAAAGATTTAAAGTGACCGATGAGCAAGAACTGATAACTCTACACAATGATCTTCATCAGAAACTAGACGCTATAGACAACGGGGATGTGGACATTGCTGACCTTGAGTCGGAAGCAAAAATTTTAGGAAAAGAACTTAAAGCTAAGGCGGAGTTGCTTTCAGAAGCAAGAAAAAACTATGCAACTATATTTGCAACAAGATTAATTGAGACCGCCAGCCCACTAGGTTTTCCTAATCTGAAATTCGAGGTTGAGTTCACTACTGGAAAACTTACTCCTGACGGTCAAGATTCAGCCGACTTCATGTGCAGTTTCAATAAGAACCATCCGATGCAGCCAATCTCAAAAGTGGCATCCGGAGGTGAAATAGCCAGATTAATGCTAAGTATAAAATCAATAATGGCAAAATCAATGAATCTGCCAACGGTAATTTTCGATGAAGTGGATACGGGTGTATCGGGTGAAATAGCTGATAAAATGGGTTCAATGATGAGAAGCATGGGGAGAGAAATGCAAGTACTCGCCATTACTCATTTGCCTCAGGTCGCGGCAAAAGGAAACAGTCATTTCAAAGTGTATAAAATCGACAATGATGAGCGCACAGTGTCTCACGTCCGAATGTTAACTCCTGACGAAAGAATAAATGAGCTTGCAGGAATGCTCTCCGGAAGCAACCTTAATGACGCTGCACTGCTCAACGCAAGGGCGCTACTGGAAGAAAATACTAAATAAGAATTAAAAAATGGATAAAACTGACTATATATTTGGGCTTCGAGCCATATTGGAAGCAATTGAATCGGGCAGAACAATTGATAAAATACTGCTCCGCCGAGAAATCGGAGGAGATCTGGCAAAAGAGTTGCTCGCCAAAGCGCGTGACTACGATATACTTGTGCAACGTGTGCCTCTTGAAAAACTAAATCGTATCACGATGAAAAACCATCAAGGTGCAATTGCAATCCTATCGCCGGTTGGTTATCATAAACTTGATAATGTAATCCCTCAACTTTATGAAGATGGCAAGACTCCTCTTGCTTTAGTGCTTGACGGTGTTACAGATGCGCGAAATTTTGGAGCTATTGCAAGAAGTGCCGACTGTGCAGCTGTGGACTTTATTGTAATTCCGGAAAGAGGAAGTGCAACTGTCACTTCTGATGCAGTAAAAGCGTCAGCAGGAGCTTTATTTTATGTGCCGGTATGCAGAGAGAAGGACATACTCTCATCCTTACGTAAATTGAAAGAGAATGGTTACCTAATCATAGGAGCTTCTGAAAAAGGGATGGAGTCATATACAAATGCTAATTTCACTGTGCCTGTAGCCATAGTAATGGGTGCTGAAGATAAAGGATTATCTCCAGAAGTGCTGAAAGTATGTGATGTTTTGGCTGCTATTCCTGTATTAGGAAATATCGGTTCTTTAAATGTCTCAGTAGCAGCAGGAATAATGCTTTATGAAGCTGTCCGACAGCGTTTGGCGGCTGGGTTTAACAATAAATAATTGAATAAAATCGCATTGAAATTTGGCTATTATTCTCATTTAGGCTAAATTTGCATTGTTAAAATAACGATAATTGCAATTTTATTGTAGTTATCTAATAAATAATTTTCAGAACGAGCATAAAGAGTTATGATAAATCGTGTGTTAATAAGAATAAAGGTTGTTCAGTTGCTTTATTCTCACTTGTTAACTGACAGTCAATTCATGTTGGAATCGCAACCGTCTGCTCCCACTAAGGAGAAGCGTTTTGCATATAATCTTTACCTTGACATGCTGATGCTCATGGTTAAGGTTTCGGAGAGATTGGAGAAAAGAGGAGGTTATCGTCCACTGGCTGACACACGTTTCATAAAGAAAATCCTTGCTGATGAGAAAATGAAATCGATCCAAATGAAATATCGTCATGACATTTTTCCATTGGAAGGGGTTGTAGACAATATTGTGGAGAAAGTAAAAGAAAGTGGCATATATAAGAATTTCCTGAGAGATAGCTCTGAGGATCAATTTGAAGACGATAAAATATGGGAAAATATTTTTGATCTAGTAATTATGCCTGATCCCTCCCTGAATACATCTTTTACCAAACGAGATAATTTTACTCTTCGTGGGGTGGAACGCATGAAAGATATGCTTAAAGGCACTTTCTCTCATTTTTATGCCTCGCGAGATAATATTGAAGATGCCTTACGCACTCTCGCGTTAAGCATGTCAAAAGCCAGGGAACTTTATTTCAGACTTTTGCTATTACCCGTAGAACTAACCAATCTACGAATGTCTCAGATAGATGAAAATCGAAATAAATATGTCCCAACCAGTGAGGATCTAAACCCCAATATGCGTTTTGTAGAAAATAGATTAGCCGCCTCAATCAGTACTGATGAAGAGGTGGAGAACTATGCTGAACAACACAAACTCTCATGGGCAACCGAAGATCCAAGACTGCTCGAATCTTTGTTAAAGGATATTCTGGAATCTGAGATTTATCAGGATTATATCCAATTCCCAGCAACAGATTATCATACGGACTGTGAATTCTGGAAGAATGTATTCAAACACATCATCTTCAATAATGAGGATTTCCTTGAAACTCTTGAAACAAAATCAGTGTACTGGAATGATGATCTTGATATTATCGGTACATTTTTGCTTAAGACACTAAAGAAATATGAAGACGTGGCAGAAAGAGGAGGAGCAGGTCATGTTATTCTGCCGATGTATAAAGATCAAGAGGATGCAGAGTTTGGGAAACGTCTGTTTGCAGATGTAGTAAGAAACAAGGATGTCTATCGAAGATACATAGATGATTCTATTGTAACTGAAAAATGGGATAGTGATAGACTCGCTTTTATGGATGTGGTAATAACTATGACAGCATTGTCTGAGATAGTTAATTTTCCTAAAATCCCTCTCGTTGTGAGCATAAACGAGTATATCGAAATTGCTAAGAATTATAGTACTTCCAAGAGTGGTGGATTTGTCAATGGACTTCTCTATTCCATAAGCAATCGCATGCATGAGGAAGGAAAGATTCTTAAAAAACTGTCATGATGTTCTTTTTGTAAGTCAATAATTTCACTAATAAGTGGAAAGTTATTAACTTTGTGAAGTAAATTTTATCTAACGAAATAATAACACAAAAATGGGAATTCTTAATGCATTAATTCTTTTACAGGATCAGCCACAAGGTGGTGGATTGAGCGGCATCATTATGATTGTGGCAATGATAGCCATATTCTATTTTTTCATGATTCGTCCGCAATCTAAAAAGCAAAAGGAAATAAAGAAGGCACGTGAGGCTATGCAGAAAGGTGATAAGATTGTTACCGCTGGTGGCATACATGGTAAAATACGTGATATTCACGAAGACACTATGGTTATTGAGATTGCGCCTGAGATAACCATTAAAGTTGATAAGGCCTCCGTCTATCCGGTAGCCCTTCCGCAGCAGGAAAGAAAATAAAAATATACTCTAATTTTGCTAATCGCATAAGATAAAGTAAGATGGACTCAAAGATTGAAGAAGCACGTGCGAAATGGAAAAAGCTTAAGTCAACATCTAGCTTCCATAATGCCATAGTGTTTCTTGTCTTTGTGTGTATAAGTGCTTTATTTTGGTTGATACTTGCTCTCAATGAGAGTGTGCAAGATAATTTTAATGTTAAAGTCCAGATCACAAATGTGCCTGACACAGTAACCTTTATCTCTGATATTCCGGAAAAAATCCATGTCAATGTCAGAGATAAGGGCACGAGCCTGTGGAGAAGTGGTTTTATGAAACACCCTACGATGCAGGTTGATTTCAGAGAATATGCTTCTAAGGGTGTACTCCGTTTTTCCCGTGAAGATATAACAGCTGCCCTAAAATCTACATTTGGCACAACTGCTCAAATATCATCAGTCTCCATTGATTCCCTAAGGCTTGATTACACCACTAATAAAGGCAAAAGAGTGCCTGTAGTGGTAACATCAAGAATATATCCAGCCTCTGGAAGCATAATAGAAGGAGAAATCCGGGCTGTTCCCTCAAGTGTGTATGTGTATGGGGATAAAAGCTTTACAGATACTATCCATAGAGTTGTAACAGATTTGGTTGAGATGAGAAATGTATCTGAAACCTCTACTCGAGAAGTAAACATTAAAAAAATAAAAGGAGTAAGAATCATGCCTTCGATGGTAAAGGTAAAAGTGCCAATTGAACCCTTGGTAAAAAAACAATCAATGGTTACTATTACTCCTGTGAATGTACCTCACGGTGAAAGCTTGCTTTTGTTTCCTTCAAAGGTACCTGTTGAATATTATGTAGCAATGAGTAGATTAGGAGACGATGATGATGCCAGTATCGAAATACATGTTGATTATATGGATATTGGAAAAAATAGCAGTGATAAACTTCGTGCGAACGTAGTAAGTTATCCGGATCGCTTTTGCAATCTCTCTTTAAAGAGTGATAGCGTAGAATACACTATAGTTAAAGAATAAGCACGGAGTGATGAAACCATGTGATATTTTCTCTTTCCAAAAACCTCGAGAAATAATAGGTATAGCTGGCTTTATTGGAGCAGGTAAGAGCGTTGTTTCACGTATTTTAAGATGTAATGGGTTTTGTGTATACGATTGCGATTATGAAGCCGCTGTGCTTATGAATACTAATAAGAATCTTCGAGATGCTCTTTACGAAATCATTGGTGAAATGTGTTATGACAGCAATGGCAAACTGAATAAAAAACATGTTGCTGAAAAAATATTCAGCGATACGGAAATAAGGAATAGAGTTAACCAGGCTGTGCATTCATCAGTAAAAAGAGACTTCTTAAGATTTGCAAATACTCGATATGGTAAAGTGTTTATTGAATCTGCTATATTGACAACCAGTGGATTGGACAGAGTGTGTGATGAAATATGGTTAGTTGATGCACCGGAAGCCTTACGGGTGCATAGGGTGATGACTCGTAATAGTTTATCTGAAAAAGAAGTAAGGGATAGAATGGAAGTCCAAAAAAATGAACTTACTTTTCTTCCCAAAGATAAAATCGTCATTATCGAAAATCATGATAATTCGCAAACTCTTGAGAAAGTAGTAAGTTTAGCGTTTGGCGAAACTACATCTTCCCGATTTGAATTCTTCCTGCAAACTTGTTAATTCCCTCGTTTGCATTTATAGATAAATAGTAAAAATAGTTAAATATGCTTAGAGAAATTTTGGCAATCACAGGCAAACCCGGTCTATTCCGGATCGTTTCTCAAGGTAATCGCATGCTCCTTGTAGAAGACCTGAAAAGTAAAAAACGTTTTCCAGCTCACAGTCGTGATAAGGTAGTATCTCTGGGGGATATAGCCATGTATACTGATTCCGGCGACAAGCCACTTGGTGAAATACTTGATCTGGTGTATACACATAATGAAGGCAAACCTATTGAGGTGAAACAGCTTATTTCTGACGGAAAACTTAGAGATGAATTTGAAGCCATTATTCCTGATTTTGATAAAGAGAGGGTCTATGATAATGATATTAAAAAACTCTTCTCGTGGTATAATATCCTTCTAGAGGCAGGAATAACCAAATTCTCGGAAAAGAAGGAAGAAAATAAAGAGGAGGCATAATAAGTTTACAATATCCCTCAATCACTTATAACAGTCTAAAACCCACAGTGAATTCATCTGATTCACTGTGGGTTATAAGTTTTGTCAATTAATTCGCAACTCCTGTAATCAAAATTATTACTAAGCCTATAGCAATCAACACATAACCTTCGAGATAACCTCTTTTCTTAGATTCTTTAATTGATTCAACGGCAGAAGTTCTTAATAAAACTGATCTGGGAGATAGAGCCTTTGTTTCAGCCTTTGCACTTAGCTTGTGCCAAATAAGCAAAATGCTCCCAATAATTGTAATAATAAATCCAAAATCTAACATAACCTAGAACTTTTAATATATTTCGTAAATAAAATATCCTTTTTTCTTACAAAAGCATAATTAAGATATTCTACTCTTATAACCATTATAATATAATTAAAGTTCATTCATATTATTATTCAAGTAAAAATTTTATGATAACATAAAAAAATAAAGAATAAGCTAAATGAAGAAAAGTTATCATATAGTAAAGAAAAATTTATGATAAATTAAAAATAAATAGTAATTTTGCAAAATATTTAGGATCCGTAAAGTCTATTTGACAACGGAGATTGGTTTTATAGGTAAAAATATGTCAGACTTAAGATTTAAGAGTGTAGAGGAAGCTTCCTCACGAAAGGCTGTAAAGGTTGACCTTCCAAAGGAAAGGGTCGATAAGTATTACGCTGAAAAAGTTTTTAACAGGCAAAAGATGTTTGAGTATCTTCCGCGAGAAACTTATGAGGCGCTTGTAAAAGCCATCGACAACAAAGAGCCTATCAGCATGAAAGTTGCCGACAGCGTTGCAGAAGGGATGCGTCGTTGGGCAATGGAACAAGGAGCTCGGCACTATACCCACTGGTTTCAGCCCATGACAGGAGGAACAGCTGAAAAACACGATGCATTCATTGAACATGATGGCAAAGGTGGAGTCATTGAGACATTTAGTGGAAAACTGTTGGTGCAACAAGAACCCGATGCCTCGAGCTTTCCTAATGGTGGTATTCGCAACACTTTTGAAGCACGAGGTTATTCTGCATGGGATATTTCTTCACCAGCGTTTATAGTGGATAACACTCTTTGTATTCCTACTATATTTATTTCTTATACTGGCGAGGCCTTAGATTATAAGACGCCACTCCTTCGCACTTTGAATGCTATTGATAAGGCCGCAACACGTGTGGCACAATATTTTGATACATCCGTGCAACATGTTGATTGCTATCTTGGTTGGGAACAAGAATACTTTCTTGTTGATGAAGCATTATATGCGGCTCGGCCAGACTTGGCACTTACCGGCAGAACGCTTATGGGGCATGAAAGTGCAAAGAATCAGCAACTTGAAGATCACTATTTTGGAGCTATCCCAAGTAGGGTAGAGGCATTCATGCTTGATTTAGAGATTGAATGCCATCGCCTCGGTATTCCAGCTAAGACACGCCACAATGAGGTGGCTCCCAATCAATTTGAATTAGCCCCAATATATGAAGAAGCTAACCTTGCCAATGATCATAATCTTCTATTAATGTCTCTAATGAATGAGGTTGCACGACGTCATAATTTCCGTGTGCTTCTTCATGAAAAGCCGTTTGCAGGAATCAACGGAAGCGGTAAACACAATAATTGGAGTCTGGGAACAGATACAGGCAAATTGCTTTTTTCTCCAGGCAAGACACCCAAAGAGAATCTGGAATTCATCGTTTTCATAAGTAATGTTATGGCGGCGGTCCATAAACATAATGCTTTGCTAAAGGCTTCAATTATGTCTGCCACTAATGCTCATAGGTTAGGAGCTAACGAAGCGCCACCGGCAATTATTTCCATGTTCCTTGGGAAGCAGCTTACTGAGATACTCGACAGTATTGAGAAGAATGAAACGGATGCAATAATTTTACATGGGAAGGAAGGCATGCGGCTCGATGTAAATCAAATTCCAGAACTGATGATTGATAATACGGATCGCAATAGAACAAGTCCATTTGCCTTTACCGGCAACAGATT
This sequence comes from uncultured Sangeribacter sp., assembly GCA_964595885.1. Taxonomy (GTDB): domain Bacteria; phylum Bacteroidota; class Bacteroidia; order Bacteroidales; family Muribaculaceae; genus Lepagella. The sequence goes on along the minus strand of CAZQSD010000019.1, from coordinate 7,665 downwards.
CGAGTATCGGGCGGTTGGATCCTCAGCAAACTGTGCCTCTGCCCTGATAGCCTTAAATGCCGCAGTCGCTAATGAGCTTGATAATTTTGCAGATCGTGTTGATGCAAGAATATATGCAGGCGAAAGTGTTGATAATGTCCTTCTTGACGAAGCTCGAAAGAATATAATCAAATCTCGTGCTATCCAGTTTGATGGCAACGGATATAGCGATGAGTGGAAGGAGGAAGCGAAAAGAAGAGGTCTTGACACTGAATCATCGGCACCCTTAATGTTTGACACTTACTTGAATCCATCCAGTGTAGAGATGTTTGAGAAGGTGGGAATCTTCAGTAAAAAAGAACTTGAGGCTCGAAATGAAGTGAAATGGGAAATGTATTCCAAAAAGCTTCAGATAGAGTCACGTGTACTTGGAGATTTAGCTGTCAATCACATTATTCCGGCTGCCATTTCTTATCAGCGTTTGCTGCTTGACAGTGTTTACAAAGTAAAAGAACTGTTTGATACGGACACCGCGCGTAAAATCGGAGGTCAGGATATGGTATCTATTGAGAAGATTGCTGAACATCTTAGTGCCATTAAAGAGCAGGTAGAGAAGATGATCTCGAATCGTCACATCGCTAATCGTAAACCAAATGAGAGAGAGAAAGCGATTGCCTACCACGATACAGTTGCTCCGCTTATGGAAAAGATACGTACACACATCGATGCACTTGAACTAATGGTAGATAACGAAATCTGGCCGCTTCCTAAATACCGAGAACTCTTATTTATACGATAAAATAAGACCAATTAAGCCTACAAAGGATGTGACTCATCGAATAGTCACGTCCTTTGAAATAAAAAGCTCTTGATAAAAAATTATTAACTTCCTAAAAAAATTGGTCGCTTAAGTAATTTTTGGGGAACTAAAGAGATTAATATTAAAATATATTAATAAACTAACTGAAATTCATTACAAAACTAAATTTTGTTAAATTATACATATTTTTTTATGTTCTATAACAGACTATGAATTTTTTTTTGTAATTTTGCAGTGAGTTTTTCATGGTATTAGATTTTAAGGTTAACAGAAGATTGGTTGTCGGGATGACAATCAATTTTTTTTGTTTTTAACCATAAATATTAAAATTTATACCTAATTTTGCACTATAAACCACACCAAAATACAAACAATGAAAAAAACGGCTATAGTAACAGGGGCGACCAGTGGAATAGGAAAGGCAATTGCAAAAAAATTAGTTGCAATCGGCCACCGTGTTATCATAACAGGCAGAAGCTATGAAAAACTGGTAAACTTAAAAAATGAATTGGGAGAAAAGGCATTCATGCTATGTTTTGATGTCAGAGACAAGGAAGCTTCTCATGAAGCCTTAAAATCTCTTCCGAAAGAATGGCAAGAGATAACAATACTGGTAAATAATGCCGGGCTTGCCTTGGGTTTAGAGCCGGAATTCAAAGGAAACTTTTCTGATTGGGATATAATGATCGACACCAATATCAAGGGGTTGCTCACCATGACACGATATATTGTCCCCGGTATGATTGAAAGAGGGGAAGGACATATCGTAAATATTGGTTCGGTCGCGGGCGATGCAGCATATGCCAACGGTAGCGTATACTGTGCAACCAAAGCTGCCGTAAAAACTATAACCGATGGCTTAAGGATTGATGTTGCGGATACACCAATCAGAGTTACACTCTTAAAACCAGGACTTGTAGAAACAAATTTTAGTAATATAAGATTCCATGGTGATACCCAACGGGCAGCGAATGTCTACAAAGGCATCACTCCCTTGACAGCGGAAGACATTGCAGATGCAGCCATATATGCTCTACAGGCTCCTAAACATGTGCAAATTGCCGAGATGCTTATTTTGGCAACTCATCAGGCAAATGGGAGTACAATTGTCAGGAAACAGTTATAAATCAATCCCTTGTTGCAAATTAATATATAATCTTTTTTTGACCTATGGAGCCTATAATAACTCATTTTACTGATGATGACCTTTATAAATTTACAATGTGCTGCGCAGTGATTGATAACTTCCCACGCACACAGGTTAAATATCATTTCAAAGATCGTAATAACACTGTTTATCCTGCCGGATTTGATAAACTTGTAGAAGAACAGATCAAAATGCTTGAAACTGTGGTCATCACAGAAGAAGAAATTGATTTCATGAGAAAAAAGTGTAGCTACATTCCGGAGTGGTTTTACAAATACCTGAAAGGATTTCGCTATAACAGTAAATGGGTAAAAGTGAAACAGGACGAAAAAGGTCATCTTGATATTGAATTTGAGGGTAGCTGGTGTGACACAATATTTCTGGAAGTTAAAGTGCTTGCCATAGTATCGGAATTATACTATATTGCAACGGGCAAAAGTAACTCATTTGATTATAATGATTACTATATTAAATCCTTTAGAAAGGCCGAGAAACTTATAGAAGCGGGGTGCTGGTTCAGCGATTTTGGAACGCGCCGCCGCGCCTCTTTCAAAACCCAAGACATAGTAACCAAGGCTATGAAAGATTGTCAAGATAAAATAGATGGCAATGGAAAATTCGTAGGCACAAGTAACGTCTATTTCGCAATGAAATACGATCTTACCCCTATTGGTACGATGGCCCACGAATTCATTTCCGCCATAGCCGGAATGTATGGGCCTTTGATGGCTAACCATATAGCCATGACAAAGTGGAGTGCTACATATCGTGGAGCCTTAGGAACATATTTATATGATACGTATGGGTGGAAGATATTCGCTTTGAATTTTTCAGAAGATTTCGCTAACATGTTTAAAGGGTTAAGAGTAGACAGTGGAGACAATTTTGAACAGCTTGACAAAATAATTGCTAAATATAAAAGTCTGGGAATTGACCCTAAGGTAAAGCAAATTGTGTTTAGCAACGGTTTAAATGTTGAGAATGCAATAAACATTCAGGCTTACGCCTCTGGGAAATGCATTCCTTCATTTGGCATAGGCACTCACTTCACAAATGATTATGAAGGAATAAAGCCAATGAATATTGTTGTCAAACTAACTGATGTCAAGATCACAGAAGCATGGCCATTCTATAGTCACACTTGCAAACTCAGTGAAGATAACGGAAAATATACCGGCAATCCAGAAACTGTAAAAACTTTTTTACATATCTTGCATATATAAACGGAATATCTAAGAAATAAATGGGTGTATATTGAAATATTAATAAAACTTAATATTTCAATATACACCCATTTATTTTCTTCTTTATATTGTCAAGTTCGGTATTATTTATTAACTTTACATCGAATAATGGTGTGGTGGCTCTAAAAAATGGAAGGAGATAACCGCCATATAATGTTAGAAATATGTCTTTTTCAAAAATTCATTTTGATGTTTTTGAAAAAAGAACCCAATAAAAGCTCATATAAAAGATGATAGAGGATATTTCACTCAGGGTTTCACCTAAGACAGCTTCCTCTGAGCAATTATTGCTCAGGGAAGTTGCCTCTGCTATGAGTTTAGATGAGAACGAAATAAATAGCCTCAAGATAACAAAGCGTTCAATTGATGCAAGGCAACGTAATATAAAAGTTAATCTGTCTTTAAAAGTCGCCATAGGTGAAGACAAAGATATTCCACTGGATTTTGGCGATTTTAAGTTTGAAATCCTTCCGGAGAAGGCACCTCAAATAATAATAGTAGGGGCTGGTCCAGCAGGATTATTTGCAGGGCTGAAGGCAATTGAACTTGGGATTAAGCCAATTATTTTGGAACGTGGGAGCGACGTAGATTCCAGAAGAATTAAATTGGCCGCCATAAGTAGAGAAGGTAAGATTGATCCTGATTCTAATTACTGTTTTGGAGAGGGTGGTGCCGGTACTTATAGTGACGGAAAACTGTTTACCAGAAGCAAAAAAAGAGGCAATGTAGTTTCTATTTTACAATTGCTTCATTTATTCGGAGCTTCTCAAGAAATCCTTATTGATTCGCATCCTCACATTGGAAGCGACAAGTTACCACATATTATAAAAAATATCCGTAACAAGATCATTGAATGTGGGGGGGAAGTGCTTTTCAATGAGAAAGTTTCTGAAATCATTATTTCAAATAATGCAGCAACAGGAGTTATCACTCAAAGTGGCAAAAAATTTTCAGGTGCAGTAATTTTAGCTACCGGCCATTCAGCACGAGATATCTATAGGATGCTATATGATAAAAAGGTGCGTCTTGAGGCTAAAGGACTTGCTATAGGGGTGCGCCTTGAACATCCCCAGCATTTGATTGACCGTCTGCAATATCATTCCCACGAAGGAAGAGGGAAATATCTTCCGGCAGCTGAATATAATTATGTTACTCAGGTAGATGGGAGAGGGGTGTATTCTTTCTGCATGTGCCCTGGTGGAGTAATTGTCCCAGCAATGTCAGGACCTTATCAAGGAGTTGTAAATGGAATGTCAGCATCTGCCCGTGCAAGTAAATGGGCAAATTCAGGCATGGTTGTTGAGCTTCATCCCGGTGATATAAGTGGATTTGAAAATGATGGTCCACTTGAAATGATGGTGTTACAGGAACACCTTGAGCGACAATTTTTTGAAGACGCAGGAAAGTCTTTAAAAGCGCCCGCACAAAGAATGACGGATTTTATCAAGGGGAAACAATCGGATTCCCTTCCACCTACTTCCTATTCACCAGGCGTGGTATCATCAAGACTTGATTCTCTCCTACCTCCTGAAATCGCTGATAGACTAAAAAAAGGGTTTATAATCTTTGGAAGAAAATGCAAAGGTTTCGTTTCAGAAGATGCGTTAATGGTCGGACTTGAAGCACGTACATCAAGTCCGATAAGAATACCAAGAGATCCTGACACATTTTCACATATTGAGATTGAAAATCTATATCCAGCTGGCGAGGGGGCAGGCTATGCAGGAGGAATAGTATCAGCAGCCATTGATGGACAACGATGTGTAGAAGCATATTATAATAAAATTATGTCAAGATAAGATGGCAAATATAATAAATATAGAGACATCTTCTAAAATATGTAGCGTAGCATTAAGCAAAGAAGGAGTAGTGGAGTATCAATTAGAAGATACTGGCGGCATGGAACATGCCATCAAACTTGCCCCTTTTGTTGAGAAATGTATGCAAGAACTTAAAAGAAAAGGGGAAATGCTTGATGCCGTTGCAGTAAGTCTTGGCCCTGGATCATACACAGGATTAAGAATCGGCTTATCTATGGCAAAGGGACTGGCTTTCAGTTTGAATATCCCGCTTATAGGTATTTCCACATTGCAGATTCTTGCAGTAAAAGCTATGTTTAGAAGCATGGAATGGGAGGGCGATGAGATTATCGTGCCTATGATTGATGCGCGAAGAATGGAAGTCTTTACTGCTTCTTTCAATTTCGCTCTTGCCGAAATTGAAAATGAAAGACCTTTAATTCTTGATTCTCAATCATTCACAAATCTTTATCCTTATAGAAAAATTATTTTCTTAGGGGATGGTTCGGAGAAATTTAAGAATATATATGGTGGAGAAAACGCTAAATGGCTAGGACCACTTATGCCTCATGCAAAAGATATGCTTGCTCTCTCTGAAAAATATTTTCGGGAAAAGCGTTTTATTGATATAGCATATTCTACACCAAACTATTTGAAAGCATATCAGACTACTGTTCCCAAAAACAAAGTGCTTTCATGAGCTAAAATTACTTGTATACCTATGAAAAGTATTCCATATAATACATCCGAAAAAAAATTAATTCTTAACGAATACGGAAGAAATGTACAACGCATGATTGATTATTGCCTTACTCTCGAAAATCGTGAGGAAAGGACAAGATATGCTTATTCAATCGCAGACGCAATGAGCGTATTATTCCCAGGGGCGTTAGGAGAAAACAACGAACGCAAAAAGATTTGGGATCATATCAATATAATGTCAAACTTTAGTCTTGATATTGATTTCCCGTGTGAGACTCTCTCAAAAGAACAGCTTACACCGGAGAAAACACATATCCCATACAATAATAGTACTTCCAAACATCGGCATTATGGAAAGTTTATACAAGAAATGATTCATAATGTAGCTGATATGGATAATTGTGTTGAGAAAGATCAGTTAATATTTCTTATTGCTAATCAAATGAAAAAATTATTATTGACACAAAATCCTGATGGGGTAAATGATTCAAAAGTATTTAACGACATACATGAGATCTCAAAAGGTAAAATTATTATTGATAATGACACCTATCGTCTCAACGAATATATTGGGATATCATCTGCCAATAATGTAAAAAACAAGAAAAAGAAAAAATAAAAGTCATAACTATTTATTAGCCTATGAGTTCATTTATTGTAGAAGGAGGTCATCAGCTTAAAGGCACCATCACTCCACAAGGAGCTAAGAATGAAGCTCTCGAAGTGATATGCGCAACCTTGTTGACACCCGAAAAAGTAACTATCAGTAATATTCCTAATATTGCTGATGTGCGTAATCTTATTTCTCTTATTGAAGAATTGGGGGTCAAAACAGAGTATATTGATCTTCATACCATAAGTTTTGAAGCGAAGGAAATTAACCTTGACTATCTGCAATCAAAAGAATTCAGAGATAAAGCACAATCCCTAAGAGGCTCCGTGATGATAGCCGGCCCACTACTTGCCCGCTACGGTAAAGCTATTCTTCCTAAACCGGGAGGAGATAAGATCGGGCGCCGACGTCTCGATACACACTTTTTAGGATGGCAGCAATTAGGAGCCTCATTCGTATATTTAAATGAAGAAAAGGCATATTATATCTCCGCACCAAACGGCCTCAAAGGATGTTATATGCTTCTGGATGAAGCTTCAGTGACTGGAACTGCAAACATAATTATGGCTGCAGTCATGGCAAAAGGGGATACTATAATTTATAATGCAGCCTGCGAGCCATATATTCAGCAACTTTGCAAAATGCTTGTCAGAATGGGAGCCCAGATTGATGGAATTGCTTCCAACCGCCTTACGATTCATGGTGTGGATTACCTGGGAGGTACAACCCACCGGATGCTACCTGATATGATTGAGGTAGGGAGCTTTATTGGCGTCGCCGCAATGACAGGGTCAGATATAATACTTGAAAACGTCGGTATGGCTGATCTTGGAATAATGCCGGAAGCTTTCCGCAGATTGGGAGTAGAGATGGAAATTGAAGAAGATAATATAAGGATTAATCAAAAAGAAGTCTGTGAGTTAGAGACATTTATCGATGGCTCAATTATGACATTCGCAGATGCTCCTTGGCCAGGTTTATCACCTGATTTATTGAGCGTATTTCTTGTAGTGGCTACACAAGCCAAAGGAAGTGTATTAATCCATCAGAAAATGTTTGAAAGTCGCTTGTTTTTTGTCGATAAACTTATTGATATGGGAGCGCGGATTATCTTATGTGATCCACATCGTGCAGCTGTCATTGGATCAGGTAAATTTAATTCGCTACATGCCACTAATATGGTTTCTCCAGATATCCGGGCTGGTATCGCGATGCTTATTGCCGCTCTAGGAGCCAAAGGAACAAGTGAGATTCAAAATATTGATCAAATTGATAGAGGCTATGAATTGATTGACAAGAGACTCAACCGTATTGGAGCCAATATTATCCGTATGGATTAATTAATTAACGAACGTCACTTT
>CAZQSD010000018.1:0-29793 GCA_964595885.1 uncultured Sangeribacter sp. | reverse complement strand
AGGACTTCCGGATTGAGAGATCAGTCCGGAAGTCTTTTTTTGTGCATACGCGTGTGAGGATGGTCAGGGAAGTTAAACCTTATCTCGCCGATGGTGATTGTAAACCTTGGGAAGGCGGGAGAGTAGGTAATTTTGTATAATTTAATTATTTTTATTTTGATATGTGAGGAATTTTTACTAATTTTGCATGCCGATTATATCCAGTTTGTTATTTGGTTTGCAAAAAAAGATGGCTCATAAGGCCTTTTCGCTATCTTCTGTTTGCAGGCATTTTGTTAGTGTGCTGATAATTAAGCATGCTAATTATTTTGAATAATCATTTAAACCCTTAAATCCAAAGTGGATACTTTAAGTTACAAAACGCTATCAGCGACTCCCGCTACAATTGAGAAACAGTGGGTAGTAATCGATGCTACGGATCAGGTACTCGGCCGTCTTTGCTCAAAAGTAGCAAAAATTCTCCGTGGCAAGTATAAACCAGACTTTACACCCAACCTCGATTGCGGTGATAATGTGATCATCATCAATGCTGACAAGGTGATCATGAACGGTGACAAAATGACTAAGAGAGAATATCTCCGTTTCACTGGTTATCCCGGTGGTCAGCGTGCCTATACTCCTGCCGACCTTATGGCAAAGTCATTTAAAAAGACTGTAAAGGCAGGTCGTCATCCCCTTTTCATCAAGGTAGTGAAGGGCATGTTGCCCAAAGGCCCACTCGGCTCAAAACTGCTCAACAATATGTATGTTTACAATGGTTCTGAGCATGGCCATGAGGCTAACAATCCCAAAGTAATTGATATCAACAAACTGAAATAATAGAAGCAGATGGAAAAAGTGAATGCAATTGGTCGCCGCAAGGCAGCCGTAGCCAGAGTTTATCTCACTGAGGGTAACGGTAACATTGTTATCGACAAACGTCCTCTTGACGTATATTTCCCCTCTTCTATCCTTCAGTATGTAGTTAAGCAGCCTCTTAAGACTCTTGATGTAGAAGGCAAATATGACATCTACGCTCATCTTGATGGCGGCGGTTATAAAGGTCAAGCCGAGGCTCTTCGTCTTGCAATTGCCAGAGCACTTGTGAAAATCAATCCTGAGGATAAACCGGCTCTTCGTGCCGAAGGCTTCATGACTCGTGACCCTCGTGCCGTAGAGCGCAAGAAACCCGGTCAGCCCAAAGCTCGCAAGCGCTTCCAGTTCTCAAAGCGTTAATATTTTCTGTGTGTGGCCGATTGTGGCCTAAACAGAGATATATCATATGTTTAGTATCTAAATCTGCCGGATGAGCTTTGGCTCCTACCGGCGGATTGGATTTCTAACGAAATTTTACAAAGAATGTAAACACCCGGATATGGCTGGGTCATTAAGAAACTTCCGGTCATATCCACTAAAAACAAACAAAAATGGCAACACCCACTTTTGAAGAACTTCTTGAGGCCGGCTGTCACTTTGGCCACCTCAAACGTAAATGGAATCCTGCAATGGCTCCCTATATTTTCATGGAGCGTAATGGAATCCACATCATTGACCTTTACAAGACAGCCGCTAAGATTGATGAGGCTGCTGCTGCTCTTAAGCAAATTGCCAAGAGCGGTCGTAAGGTCCTTTTCGTAGCTACCAAGAAGCAGGCTAAAGAGGCTATCGAGAACAATGCTAAGTCAGTTGCGATGCCTTACGTTACAGAACGCTGGCCTGGCGGTATGCTTACCAACTTCCCGACAATCCGCAAGGCTGTCAAGAAGATGACCACTATCGACAAGATGATTAAGGACGGCACCTTTGACAATCTTTCAAAGCGTGAGAAACTTCAGATCAATCGTCAGCGTGCGAAGTTGGAGAAGAACCTCGGTTCTATCGCTGATCTTTCTCGCCTCCCAAGCGCACTTTTTGTTGTGGACGTAATGAAGGAGAATATTGCTGTGGCAGAGGCTAACCGTCTTGGCATACCTGTTTTTGGTGTGGTTGATACTAACTCAAGCCCGGAAGGCGTTGATTACATCATTCCTGCCAATGATGACGCATCCAAGAGCATCGATCTCATTCTCAGCAGCATTTGTGCAGCTATGGCTGAAGGTCTTGAAGAGCGTAAGGTTGAGAAACTTGATGCTCCTGAAGATAAGGAAGAAAATGGCGAGGCTAACCCTGGCAAGCGTCGTCGTGTGCGTCGTAACGAGGCTAACAAGGACGCTGTTCCTGCAGAGGCTCCCGTTGCAGAGACTGCCGCTGAATAATTAATTTCTAACACATTTTGAAAATGGCTGTATCTATTGAAGATATAAAGAAATTGCGCCATATGACAGGCGCAGGCATGATGGATTGCAAGAATGCTCTCGCAGAGACGAATGGAGACATTGATGCCGCTATCGAGATCATCCGTAAGAAAGGTCAGGCTGTGGCTGCCAAGCGTGAAGACCGCGAGGCTGCCGAGGGCTGTGTGCTCAGCGAGGTTAAGCCCGGTTTTGCCGCTATCGTGGCTTTGAAGTGTGAGACTGACTTCGTTGCCAAGAATGAGTCATTCCGTTCTTTGACAAAGGCCATCCTTGATGCCGCTGTGGCTGCTTCTGCCAAATCTCTTGAGGAAGTTAAGGCTCTTGATCTTAACGGACGCACTGTAGAAGAAAATATCACTGACGAGATCGGCAAGACAGGTGAGAAGATGGAACTTGGTGCTTATGAGTATATCGAGGCTCCTTCTGTGGCTGCATATGACCACTTAGGCAATAAACTTGCCACTATCGTTGGTCTCAGCATTGAAGGCATTGATCCTGCCGTAGGTCGTGAGGTAGCTATGCAGGTTGCTGCAATGAATCCTGTGGCTGTTGATCGTGACCATGTTGCTCAGTCTATTATTGACAACGAATATAATATTGCTGTTGAGAAGACCAAAGAGGAACAGATCAAGAAAGCTATAGAAGTGGCTATCAAGAAGGCTGGTCTCAATCCGAATCACTTCGACAGTGAGGACCACATCGCTTCTAACATCACTAAAGGCTGGATCACCGAAGAGGATGCTGCCAAAGTGCGCGAAATCAGCAAGGCTACTGCTGAAGCTAAGGCTGCCAATATGCCTGAGCAAATGATCCAGAACATTGCCAACGGTCGTGTAAACAAGTTCTTTAAGGAAAATTGCCTTATGGAACAGGAATATCACCGTGATGCTAAACTGACAGTTGGTCAGTATCTTGAGAGTGTGCAGAAAGGTCTTGTAGTTGTTGACTTCAAGCGTGTAAATCTCAATCAGGACTAAGCTAATACCTACATAAATAAGGAAGCTCCGGAATTTTCCGGAGCTTCCTTATTTATGGGCTATGAGATAATCCCAGGCGGCATCGTGATCGTAAGGAATCTCGCCTTCTATTATTGCTTCCTTGATAAGATTTTTTAACCGGGATATTTCCGGGCCGGGAGGAATCCCGAGTCTTTCCATGATTTCATTTCCGTCAACCGGATTTTTCCAGTTACGAAGATTATCAGCATCAATAACTTCCTGCATTCTTTCCCTCAGTTTTCTGAAACCCTCAAGTTGACGTATTACTTTCTGAGGCTGTTTGGAGGTAATGTCGCTTTCGGCCAGAATCATGAGATCGTCGATGTCATTGCCCGCTTCTGTCAAAAGGCGTCTCACTGCGGAGTCAGAGACTCCTTCCTCGCCTACTGACTGAGGTCGCATGTGGAGTCCTACTAACTTTGCTACATACTTCATCCTGTCATTCAAAGGCATCTTCATTTCCCGGAATATCCGGGGAATCATTTTCTCGCCAATGAAATTGTGATTATGGAATGTCCATCCGAGGGCCGGATCATATTTTTTAGTTCTGGGTTTGGCAATATCATGGAGGAGGGCGGCCCAGCGCAGCCATTCGTTGTCGGAACGTGTAGCAACATTGTCAACAACCTGAATAGTATGATAGAAATTATCTTTATGACCTTTTCCTTCTTTCATCTCAACCCCTTTTAAAGGCACAAGGGAAGGGAAGACCCATGTCAGGAGCCTTGTCATGTCGAGCAGGCGCCAACCTATTGAGGGATGGGGGGTACGCATTATTTTTGACAGCTCATCATTTATCCTTTCCCGGGTGATAATTTCCATCCGCTCGCTGTTTCTCCTGATGGCATCAAAAGTGGCAGGAAATATTTTGAAAGAGGTAGGAAACTGATAGCCGGGATTTGTAGCTGCTATTTCCGGACGATAGAGTTGTGTGGCAAAGCGTATGGCCCGAAGCATTCTAAGAGGATCGTCAGAAAATGTTATGTCGGGGTCAAGGGGGGTACGTATGATGCCGTTTTTAAGGTCATCCAGCCCATTAAATGGATCGATAAGTTCTCCAAATCTATCATTGTTTAGGCAGATTGCCATAGCATTGATAGTAAAATCGCGACGTCGCATATCATCTTCCAATGATCCATTCTCCACAATTGGGTTGCGTGAGTCACGGGAATAAGACTCGCGGCGGGCTCCGACAAATTCCAATTCTATGCCATGCACTTTTACTTGTGCAGTGCCGTAATTTGGAAAAACCGCCACGTGGGCATTTTTACCGAAATGTGCCGCTACTTTCTGTGCGAGTTCTATCCCTGAACCGACTGTTACAAAATCGTAGTCTTTTGAGGGTCGCTGAAGAAATATGTCGCGCACAAATCCTCCGACGACATAGACTTCCCTGTCCATGCCGTCGGCAATTTTTCCTATAATTTTAAAAATCGGATCTTTAAGCTGTTCCTTTAGATTCACTTGTCTGTAAAATTGAGGGTTGAATTCAGAGTTCCTGAATCTCATCAGGGAATATAGTGAGTGACTGCAGTCCATCCGGAGTGACTGTATAGGTATTTTCAATACCAACGGCTCCGACACTTGGAATAACAAATTTTGGTTCGATGGCTATCACCATATTCTTTTCAAGTGTGTAGGGACTTCTGGCCATTATGACGGGGAGCTCGTTTAACTCGATGCCAACACCATGACCTATGAATTTCGCTTTCTGTGTGTAACCCATGAAATATTCGGTCAGTCCCTCTCCAGTTACAATTTTTTCTGCCTCGGCATATAGATCAGATACTTTTACTCCGGGCTTACCAAGTTTTTCACATGCTCTGAGAATATTGCAAGAGCAGTTATGTGCTTTGTAGGCTATTTCCGGTATATCCCCAATTCTCCATACTCTTGTCATGTCAGACTGATAACCGTTGAATGCTCCTGACATGTCAACCATAACTGTCTGGCCAGGTTTCAGAGTGGTGCCATTTGCTCCAACAGGAAGAGCCGGACTTACGCCTGCACCCCCCATCGAGAAGTCAAACGGGCTCGGCGCATCGGCATTGTCTCCTGCAATAAGGGAACCCATATTTATTTCCATCATGCTGCCTGCCGTGCGTGTATATCCGAGACAGCCTTCCAGCCTGAGCACTCTCTCGATTTCTATCTGAAGCTCCAGATCAGTCATGTTTTCTTTATAGCAGTGTACGACTCTTCTGTATACTTCTGCCTGATGCATTCCGTCTTGGGTGATCTGGTCAATTTCACAATCTGTCTTTACCATCCTTGCAAGACTTAACGGCAATGAACCGTTGGCATAGGTTGAATCTTTAAAAACGGCCTTGAGCCTTTCCACTTCAGAATAAGATAAACCGTCGTATTCCAGTCCCACACATGCAGGCATTTGGTAGCCTAACTTAGCCAATTCTCCGGGAATCATTTCCGGCTTGCGCACTGTCAAGACATTATCTTCCTCTTCAAATATATTAGGTTTGACTACAAACCATAAGGCAGGGCGTTCAAGCGGAATATATACATATCCTCTGAACACACGGAGAGAAGTATAGTATATATTGGGGCTTGATGCGATGAGGATGGCATCAATGCCTTCATTACGCATATGGCTTCTGATAGAATCAATACGGATGTTGATTTCCGGGATAAGGTCGGAGGGGATGAGTTTCATAGGATGTATGTTTGATGATTTATAAATGTTAGACTGATTTATTCAAGCTGGAGAAGTTTAAGCAGATTAAACTCCGTTTTTCCTGTGCGGGAGAGTTTTATCCCTATGTCGGTGATTCCTCTCGTCTCTTTCTCCGGCAACGGGGAAGAAACGAAAACCGTATACCCCTCGGACAATGTTATTCCGGAAGCAATAGTATCCACTGTCTCATATATCCCGAAATTTCCTTTACCGAAGGGATTTCCCTCATTATCGAATAATGGGATATCAACCCGTAAAGAGTCTGGCTCCGGTCGGTTGATGGATAAACTCTCCACATCAAGAATCACACTTTTTGAGACACATCTATTGGAGTATCTCACGATAAGCAGAAGATCAAAACGTCCGGAATCAATCTCGGTGGAATCGAATGGCACAGGAGAGAAAGTATAGCCCCAATTGGTGATCAGTCCTTCTTCTCCGATGGTGGCGAATTCAGAATACACCACCGGAGTCAGGTGGCCGCAGGCTGCCAGTAGCAGGGAAAGGAGAATCCACGCTATAGGATGCCGTAGTAGCATCCTGCGCGTGGATTTGTAACAGGGAGATGGACGCATAGATAAGTACAGTAAAATCAAGTTGTTGGATTCTGAGGTTTACGTTTTTGCTTTTGTTGTGGCTGATTTCCGGGCTGACGGTCGGGGCCGTCGTTCTTTCTTTTACCTTGATTCTTATCTGCGTTCGGCTGCCGTTGCTTCGGTGGATTTTGCTGCTGGGGTCTCTGGCCATTCTGTTGGTTTCTGGCTGATCCCGGTTGTTGGGGTTTCTGTCCTGACTGCTGCTGTGGCTGCCGCTGCTGTTTCTGATTACCTCCTTGCTGGGGCTTCTTTTTCTTTTTCTTCTTGTTCTTGTCGAATCGTGTAAGGCTGTCCTGACCGATGATGTCGCCATATTCTTTCCTTTCCCCGCTTTCTATGGAAGAAGAGAGGGAATCAACACGAATGCCCTGACGATTGAGAGCCATGATTTCAAAAGCGCGCTCCGCCGGGATCGTGACCAGATTGACAGGGATATTCTTATCTGTGGAATAAGTCACTATACGGGAGAGGATGTCAGCCTTGAAAAAGAAGTAAGTGGCATCTTTTGTTTCGAGGGTGACGTCTTTTGCCGGAAGCATCTTTTGAGCTTCTGCATAAGAGTCAATCTCGAAGTTCAGACAACATTTTAATTTTGCACATTGTCCTGCAAGTTTCTGAGGATTCATTGAAAGGTCTTGCATACGGGCGGCTCCGGTGCCTACGGATACAAACTTGTTCATCCATGAAGAGCAACACAAAGGGCGTCCGCATGGTCCGATGCCGCCAATTCTGCCTGCTTCCTGGCGTGCGCCAATCTGCTTCATTTCAATTCTCACCTTAAATGTGTCGGCAAGAATGCGTATCAGCTTTCTGAAGTCTACACGCTCGTCGGCGATATAGTAGAAAATAGCTTTGCCACCGTCACCCTGATATTCCACATCGCCTATTTTCATTGCCAGTCCGAGTTCTTCAGCAATAGCGCGTGAACGGATCATAGTGGAATGTTCGCGTGCGCGTGCTTCCTCGAATTTCTCAATGTCTGACTGACGGGCTATGCGAAACACTTTTTTAAACTCTGTGTCGCTCTTCAGCCCCATTTTCTTTAGCTGAAGATCAACGAGGGGTCCGACAAGAGTAACCCTTCCTATGTCGTGTCCGGGGGAGGCCTCTACTGCAACGATATCACCGATTTTTAGCGGCAGACCATGCGGGTTGGAGAAGAATCCCACACGGGTGTTTTTAAACATAACCTCAACAGGGCCTTTAGGGTCGGAGCCTGGAATGTCGGCGAGCCAGTCGGTGGCAAGGAGTTTGCCGCGAGGCTCTCTCCGGGCACAGCCTGTGCATGCACCTGCTCTCCGACAGCCGGGACACCCGCTTGAGAATACCCCTTTATCTTTTTCTTCCATAGTGATGAAACAAGAGATGGGGTTATTTGGCAAATGCCACGGCACGGGTCTCACGGATTACTGTAATCTTCACCTGACCCGGATACGTCATTTCATCCTGAATCTTTCTGGCTATTTCATTAGACAGCTTGTCAGTTTCTTCATCAGAAATCTTGTCAGCCCCGACGATGACACGCAATTCACGGCCTGCCTGAATAGCATATGTCTTCAGTACACCGGGATAGGAGAGGGCAATCTGCTCAAGATCGTTCAGACGCTTGATATAGGCTTCGACAATTTCTCTTCTTGCACCGGGGCGCGCACCGGAAATGGCATCGCAAACCTGCACTATAGGTGCAAGCAGAGAGGTCTGCTCCACTTCATCGTGGTGAGCCCCAATAGCATTACAGATATCAGGTTTCTCCTTGAATTTTTCGGCAAGTTTCATGCCAAGCAGTGCGTGGGGCAGTTCAGGCTCGTCATCAGGCACTTTGCCAATGTCGTGGAGTAGACCGGCTCTACGTGCTTTCTTAGGATTAAGTCCTAACTCAGATGCCATGACCGCGCAAAGATTGGCAGTTTCGCGTGAGTGCTGAAGTAGGTTCTGACCATATGAAGAGCGGTATTTCATTTTACCCACCATTCTGATCAGCTCAGGATGAAGTCCGTGTATCCCAAGATCAATGGTGGTTCGTTTACCTGTCTCTATGATTTCTTCTTCAACCTGTCGACGCACCTTTGCCACTACTTCCTCAATTCTTGCGGGATGGATTCTGCCGTCTACCACAAGCTGGTGGAGGGCAAGGCGGGCAATCTCACGACGCACCGGGTCAAAGCCGGAGAGGACAATCGCCTCCGGAGTATCGTCAACAATGATCTCAATTCCTGTGGCAGCTTCCAAGGCACGTATGTTGCGACCCTCACGTCCGATGATCCTGCCTTTTATTTCATCATTGTCGATATGGAATACGGTCACGGAATTCTCTACCGCTGTCTCCGTCGCTACTCTCTGGATTGATTGTATGACAATTTTCTTTGCCTCTTTTGATGCGGTAAGTTTGGCATCATCCATGATGTCATTGATGTAGCTGGCTGCGGCTGTCTTAGCCTCATCTTTCAGCGACTCCACAAGTTTCTCGCGAGCTTCGTCTGCCGACAGACCTGAGATTCTCTCAAGCTCATCTTGTGCGTTCCGGTGAAGGATCTCTACTTGTTCGCTTCTTGTGTTGATGCTTTGTTCACGGGTGTCAAGGGCTGTCTTGGCTGCATCAAGTTCCTTTTTACGTCTGTTAAGTTCGCCCTGTTGCTGATTAAGCTGCTGTTCCTTCTGCCTTGCACGGGCTTCCGAGGCCTGGGCTTTCTGAACTTTCTGTGCAGCTGCCTTGTCGGCGTCAGAAAGGATTTTCATTTCCTCTTCTTTAGCCTCAAGGATCTTTTTCTCTTTGATAACGTCGGCTTCTCTCCGGGCATCGTCAATTATTATGTTTGCCTCCGACTTAGCATTGCGCTTTGCGACACTGAGGGCTATTAAATAACCGACTACCGCAGCAGCGAGCGCAATTATAATCCATATTGCTATTTCCATTATAGTTAATCAATTATTATTGTTTTAATTTATCATTCAGAGCCTAAAGTCCAGACACGAAAACACGTGACGACCACATTTAAATTGCGATTCATCACCACCAAAACAATAATAACGAATAAAACGTAACGAGTCTCACATGGACAAAGGACACATGCTGCATGAGCACACAAATCACGGTTGGCCGGGATTGTTGTTGCTGATGATGTCTGCGAGCCTCTGATTGCACTGTTCCGCTACTTGGGCTGCATTCTCGTAGCGTGAAAGCAGTTCGATATAATAGGACGCGAACTGATATGCAATCATGGCAAGAATTTCCTTGTCTGATCTTGAAGGCCATTTCTTGCGCCAGGTGTCGTAGAGCCGTGCAGATGCTTTTTCAGCATCGCGGACAGCATCTTGTCGATCAAAGGGGACGGAGAGCTGAAGGTGCTCGCCGCCTATGTTGATTGTCATTTTTATATTGTCAGCATCGTTCATCGTCATTCCTCCTTAAGCATGGAGATGCAGTTGTCGATGGTGCGAATCAATCGGGCTATGCGGCGCCGGGTGCTTATAATCGAATCCGGTGACTCGGCGAGCCTGTGAGACATGGTTAGGAATTCATTGTCAATAGTAACTTTATTAAGGAGAGCGGTTTTTTCTTTCAATTGATATTTGAGGTCGTCGTTTTCATCCTCAAGCACCTTAATCCTTGCATAAAGTTGCTGCTGTATTGTCTCCAGCTCGGTTATTTTGTCACTGATCTGCGATAAGAGAGTAATAAGCGGTTGAGCCATCACTGCCTAATTTTTTACAAAAGTAATACTAATGGATGAAATATCCAAATTTTTCTTTGTCAGTGAACATGAAAAATTCACATCCCTTGTCAATACCATTTGATGCCGTTGACGTTAGAGGAGCGTTTGTCATACTTCAAATCTTTCAGTAAGGAAGACTTGACAGCTATATGGAAGTTATAAGATTTATACGGACCAAAGGGCACGAAAGAGGCCGACATTGTGAAGCAATGCAGGTCGCGGGAGATGGAACAGTTCATGTAAGCAATCTTTTTCAGGTCGAAATTATAAGATGCCGAGAAAGAAAAATTCCAGTTGGGTGTAGGGCGGATATTGCCCGAGAAGGATAGGTTCTGGGTAAGTTTACCTTTATATTCAAGCTTATTATAATCGAATTCTCCATAGCCATAGTTTACGGAATAGTTCAGGGTAAGACTCCAGGGACATTCCCATTTGGCATAGCCGTCGGCATCGGCCGAGGCTGCTTCTTCCTTTGCCTGTTGCCTCCGTTGACGCTTGAGATCGCCATAATCATCGAAATCATCAGCCTCCGATCCGTCCTCTCCATCATACGGACTTTCATCATCAGGGTCCGTAGAGTTGTCATTATTCCCTTTCGTGTCTTTTTTTCTTTTGAAAGTAGAATTATTGAAAGTATAAGAGAATGATGTGCCGGTTGACGACAAGCGTGCCCAGCCTTTGTGGGCCTGTAGACGTGTGCGATTGACACGCACGGGAGAGCCTGAAGATGAGAGCTGATAAGTATACGGATCCCAGGTGGCTGACAGATTGAGATTAAAATTCTTTACGAGCCGGAGCAATAGGGAGGTGTTGATATTACTCCAGTTCATTGAGTCAGCGGCAAAGTTATAGCTCTGGCTTATTGTAAAGTTTTCTATGAGTGAAATTTTCTTTACCCCGGTTGAGTCGGCATCGCTTTTTACTTTCATCTCAAGATTGTTGGCCAGACTGACCGACACCACTCCCGATTTCCCTTGCGACGGGGAGCCAAAAATGCCGTGAGAGAAATAGTTGTACTTCTTAGTCTGTTGCACACCTTGATTGTCAACATAGCTATATGATCCCCATACGCCCCACATAGGATCGGAGAAGTCGGGGGATGCCGAGAAGGATACAGTAGGAGTGAGGACATGGCGGATCATCTGCACTTTGTCGCCAAATATTTTCAGGGGTTTCCAGAATCCATAGACTTTTGTATCGAAAGATAGAGACGCGTTGAAATCAAACAGATTGTAGAATCCGTATACGGTATCTGCCACTTCTTTCGAAGCCTGGGTGTCCCATTCGCGCCGTATCTTGGAAGTGTACATACGGTCGTTCATGGAGATAGAAGGGGAAATGTTGATATATTTGAAGAGGGAGAATGTGGCCGACACCGGGAGCGAGTGGCGGAGACCATTTCTCCAGTCTTTGATGAGGCTCTTCTTGAAAAAGACATTCTGCTGGGCAGTAAGTGAGTTTTGGAATTGTCCGGTATATGACATCCTGATCTTCTCATACCATCTTTCTCCTCCAACAGATTTTTTGCGTTTAAATGGAGCAAGCTGCGACATTGAAACGTTGATATTGGGGAAGGAGACGGCAAGGGTGGAGTCTTGTGTGCGCTGCGAAATATTGGCGGTGGTGGAAAGGTTCCACTTTGTGCCGGGGAAGCGGTAGGTCATGTTGACAGTAGACGACTTCGTATTCTCTGTAAAGGAAGAGTTGTAGTACGAACTTAGGTCGTTTCGTGTATAACCGGAGGTGGTGAAGTTTACCGAGGCAGAGAAGCTCATATTTGGATTTGCCTTGGTGTCTTGGGAATGGCTCCAGATAATCTGGAAGTTTTTCTGTTTGGAGTAGTCCGGACTGCCTTTGTCTCCATATATGGTGGTTATATAGGAGAAATCAAAGTTGCCGCGAAATCTATATCGTTTGGTGTAGGATGAATGTCCGGATACTCCCCATGAACCTTTTGTGTAAAGTTCGCCACGCAAAGCGAGATCCACATAGTCAGAGATAGCGAAGTAGTAGCCTCCATCCCGAAGGTAAAATCCGCGATTATAGTCTTCTCCAAATGTGGGGAATATAATGCCGCTGGAATAATCTTTTGTGAAGGGGAAGTAACCGAAGGGGAGGGCTATAGGAAGCGGCACGTCAGCGAGCACCATATATACAGGGCCCGTAACGATATTCTTATTGGGAATCATCTTGCCTTTGGTGACATTGAAATAGAAATGTGGATGCTCGTGATCGTCACAAGTCGTGTACTTACCGTTTTCCACAAAGAAAGACCCGTCTTCCATTTTCTTTGATGCCCCGCTGGTCAGGTACCCTTCTCCCTGCTCCGTGATTACATTGGTTATGAATCCGCGCTCGGTCTTGAAGTTATAGGTCATTTCTTTAGACTCATAGGTATCACCTCCGTCGGCAAATATAGGGGTGCCCACCAGATTGCCGGTGGAGTCGATTGCGCCTGTGGCATAGACGGTAGACTTGTCAATCTCCATTCTTATTTCTTGAGAATTGAGTTTGAACTGTCCATATTCCACTTTCCCTTCTCCGTAGAGGTAGGCGTTATTCTGGCCGATCATGACGAGCGAGTCTTTGGCATCAAACACTACGGCAGCATTGAGATCCACCTCGTTTCTGTTGATTCGTGAAAGAGTGGTTCTCGTGGAATCCTGAGGAATGGGAGTGCCTCTCTTTGCCTTATAGGAAGAATCGGAAGGCAAAGTGTCGTAGACTATCGAATCAGTATTGGTAAATACGGAGTCATATGAGAAAAATGTTGTGTCGCCCTTGATCATTATGGAATCAGCAGAGAACTCTGTTGAATCAATGGGCACAAAAGATCTGACCGCTGAAGAATCAGCAGTAGGGCCGTCTTGGCTGATGTTGGATGCATCAGGCTTTTTGGCTTGTTGGGCTAAGGATAGGCCTAAAGAGGCCAACGCCGTGATATATAGGAATATACGCCTCAATGATGGCAAAAGATTGAAGTTCAGACTGCAAAGTTACTAATAAAATGCAAAATAAATATTTAAAAAACGTGAAAATGAATGTTTTCGGTCGGATAACCATATCTTATTTGATAAAGTTGTCAGCCAAACAATTCATGGAGGGCTAAAAAGCGATGGAGTGAGGCGTCTCCAAAAGATTGCATTTGTCCTATAACTTTTTCGAGGGATTTTTCATGGGTAAGATCCCCCGATTTTGAATAGAATTTGTCGGCATAGCAGATTAATTTTTCTTCAAGCGAGACGGGAAGCATGTCGCGATGTGGCAAGGGAAGGTGCTGGCGCATTATGTCGTCCCGGCTAAGACCGGATCCGGTGTGACGCTCACACACGAGGGAATGTCTATGCAGCCCGAGTGCTGAAAGCATCTCGCGTCCCTCTATGCCATGACAGATATATGGCTTTTCGCCGAAACAGAAAATCGATGGGGCATTACATCTTACTACTCCTATATCGTGAAGCATTGCGGCTTCTGTCACAAAGTCAGTGTCAAGGTCTAAATTGCGGTTGGCAGCACATGCGAGAGCTTTGCGTGTGACACACTCAGAGTGGGTAATCACGGTTGAGAGAAGTTGTGGATTGTCAGCGTAAAAGAGGGAAAATATTTTTTGAAAGTCAAGCATAAGGCTTATATGATAAGAGATGAGCTGGATTTTTCATAAACACGGAGGCACTGAATATCAACCTTGATATTCAGTGCCCGTCTATAATTCATTCAGGTTATTTGGGTCGATGGGAATAACCTGAGCCACATATCAGATAATTATATCAGTCGATAATCTCGCACCATCCGTGAGTGTCGGGTTCTTCACCATACTGGATTGCGCGGAGCTTGTCGTAAAGTTTGATGCTCCATGGACCGGCCTGACCGTCTTTTGAGAAAATATATTTCTTGCCATTGTCAAGGTCATCGATTTCGCCGATGGGTGAGATCACAGCAGCTGTGCCACATGCGCCCACTTCCTCAAATGTCTCAAGCTCCTCAACCGGGATGTGACGGCGTTCTACAGTCATGCCGAGGTCTTCAGCAAGCTGAGTGAGGCTCTTGTTTGTGATTGAGGGAAGGATTGATTCTGAATGCGGGGTGATATATTTGTTATCGCGGATGCCGAAGAAATTGGCTGCACCACACTCGTCGAGATATTTCTTCTCTTTCGGGTCGATGTATAGCATTACTGAGTAGCCGAGGTCATGAGCTTTTTCACCTGCCACGAGAGACGCTGCGTAGTTGCCACCAACCTTGATTGAGCCGGTGCCTTTGGGAGCCACACGGTCATATTCGCGGCTCATGCATACTTTTGTTGGCTTGAATCCCTCTTTGAAATAAGGACCAACCGGAGTCACGAGCATGATCACCATATATTCGGAAGCAGGCTTTACGCCTACGCGGGCAGTGATGCCGATTTCAAGCGGACGGATATAGAGAGAAGCACCGGTGCCATATGGGGGAATGAAACGCTCATTGAGTTTCACTACTTTTCTTACCATCTCGCAGAAAAGCTCCTCAGGCATTGGCTGCATCTTTACTCCCTCTGCTGAACGGATGAAGCGGCGAGCATTCTCCTCCATACGGAAAACCCTGACTTTGCCGTCTTTGCCTCTGAAGGCCTTAAGACCCTCGAAAGATTCCTGACCGTAGTGGAGGCAGGAAGCTGCGATGTGAAGGGGCACATATTCTGAGTCAGAGACTTCAATTTCTCCCCATTTGCCGTCTTTGTAAGTGCAACGGACGTTGTAGTCTGTTTTCATGTAGCTGAAGGAAAGATTTCCCCAGTCGATTTCTGTCTCTTTCATAAATTAGATTTAAGAATTATATTTGGTATAATGTATGGTGTTAATTCACTCAGATAGCTATCTTGCATGTCAGTTCTCCCACTTTCACAATGTAGACACCATGAGTGGTGATTGAAAGCTGTGACGTGCCTGGAGGGAGAGTTTCGGATGATACAAGTCGGCCGAGAATTGTGAAAACCTGAATTTTTACCTGCTTCGATGAGTTGACAATAATGAGCGTGGGGGCAGTAAGGATTTCTATGTCGGTTTCCTTCACGACGGATTTTGCATCACTATATTCCTCTTTTGTTTGTTCCCATCCTTTGGACGCAGCGGCAGCCTCCGGTTGCCAGATGGAAACGGATGCCAAAATCAAAGCTATGAAGAATAATATCCTTTTCATCATTCTGATATTCTGACTTCTGAGGGTGCTTGCAAAAGATTGATTGCCACGATTCTGCCATACTCTTTATCAGTAGAGTCAAGGGTATGGAAGTGGAAGTGACGTTTCAAGATGTAAAATTACAAAAAAAAATGGAAAAACAGAAGTTTTCCCATTTTTTAGTATATTTTTTATATCATTGACATCTGTTAAGCAGTAGTCATAATTAAAAACAGCTTCAGAGGAAGATTACTTGCGCTCCTCTTTCTGCATCTGCTCTTTTAAGGCTTGCAGTGTGCCAAGGTCGCCAAGAGTTGTCTTCTCGATTACAGGAGTTGCAGCAGCTTCGTCATCGCGACGTGGTTTCTTAGGAGCCGGACGCTGTGCGCGTGCCTCAGCTTTGCTTGCATCTTCAGCGATGCGGCTGTGAGAAAGAATGATGCGCTTGCTGTCTTTGTTAAACTCAATTACCTTGAAGTTGAGCTTCTCGTCAAGCTTAGCCTGAGAGCCATCTTCTTTAACAAGGTGTTTGGGAGTTGCAAAGCCTTCAACGCCGTATTCAAGAGCGATCACAGCGCCTTTGTCCATAACCTCAGTGATGGTTCCTTCATGGATAGAGCCGACAGTGAAGATAGTCTCGAATACGTCCCAAGGATTCTCCTCAAGCTGCTTGTGGCCGAGGGAGAGACGACGATTCTCTTTGTCGATTTCAAGCACCTGAACCTCAATGTCGTTGCCAACCTGAGTGAACTCAGAGGGGTGTTTGATTTTCTTGGTCCAGGAAAGGTCGGAGATGTGGATCAGACCGTCAACACCCTCTTCGATTTCAACGAATACGCCGAAGTTAGTGAAGTTACGGACTTTGGCAGTGTGGCGTGAGCCGATAGCATATTTCTCTTCGATATTCTCCCAAGGGTCTTTCTTAAGTTGCTTGATGCCGAGGCTCATCTTGCGGTCGTCACGGTCGAGGGTAAGGACTACAGCCTCAACTTCGTCGCCAACCTTAAGGAAATCCTGAGCGCTGCGGAGGTGCTGGCTCCAAGACATCTCTGAGACGTGGATGAGACCTTCAACACCGGGCTGCACTTCAACGAATGCGCCATAGTCAGCCATTACAACTACGCGGCCACGTATATGGTCGCCGACTTTAACTGTCTGGTCAAGGGCATCCCAGGGATGGGGAAGAAGCTGCTTGACGCCAAGAGCGATACGCTTTTTCTCGTTGTCGAAATCAAGGATAACGACTTTGATATCCTGATCAAGCTCCACAACCTCACGAGGATCAGATACACGACCCCAGGAAAGATCTGTGATATGCACGAGACCGTCAACGCCACCAAGGTCAACAAACACGCCATAAGGAGTGATATTCTTGACTTTGCCCTCAAGCACCTGGCCTTTTTCGAGCTTAGAAATGATTTCACGCTTCTGTGCCTCAAGCTCAGCCTCAATAAGGGCTTTGTGAGAGACAACAACGTTTTTATATTCCTGGTTGATTTTGACAACCTTGAATTCCATAGTCTTGTCGACAAATACATCGTAGTCGCGGATGGGGCGAACGTCAATCTGAGAACCGGGGAGGAATGCCTCGATGCCGAATACATCGACAATCATGCCGCCTTTAGTGCGTGATTTAACGTAACCTTTGATGATTTCGTCGTTTTCGAGAGCCTGGTTGACACGATCCCAGCTGCGGGTCTGGCAAGCCTTCTTGTGAGAAAGACGAAGCTGACCGTTTTTGTCTTCAAGGGTCTCGATGAATACCTCTACTTCGTCGCCAACCTTGAGGTCGGGATTGTAGCGGAATTCGGATACAGGGATGATGGCGTCTGATTTCATGCCGATGTCAACACGAACCTCACGTTTTGTGATAGATTTCACAACGCCGGTCACCACTTCATTGTCTTTAGCTGTCTTAAGAGATTCGTCATAGGTGTTTACAAGCTCCTCGCGGCTCTTCGAACCAGCTGTTTCGCCTTTTTCATAGGCATCCCAATCGAAATCCTCAATCGGGGTTTGAACTTTAGATTCAGTCATTAAAAGTTAATAAATATGGTTGTTAATTCTCTATCAAGCGGCTATAAGGAGCCGCAAGCGCGGCAAAGGTAGTAAAAAAAATCATAACCCACAAATAAAAAGCGGTTTGCTGCAATTTTTTTTGCATAAAACCGCTTTTTAGGCATAAACTATATGTAAAGAGATGTTTTTTGTGCTTACAGAGTGAGCATTTTTGTCTCGCGGCTGAGATTGTCAAGATATTCCTCCCGGTCATCTTCCACAAGCTGGTCAAACTGGTTGGCGCCGGTCAGAATCATGTCTTCATGTGAGCGCCACCAATCACCGAACCTTCTTCCGATCCAGACCTGCTGATATTTGTCATAGTTCGTGAAAGCGTCTTCAAGAATCTTTTCCGCCTCGTCTATCGACTCGGTCTGCAAAAGCTGATCAAGTGTCTCGCGTGGCATTATCTGTCCTCCCAAATCAATCCATTCCCCTGCTTCCCCGCCGTCAGAGGGCGGGATGGTGAGGTCAGGGAGAGTAAGCGAAAGATATTTGAAAATGGCGGCGGTGTATAGGGTCTTTGCTCTTTCAAGGGCTGCTCTTGTGAACTTCATTCCTTTATGGCGCACGAAAAGATCGTCATCAGCAGGACGGGAAAGAAGTTCGGTGATTGTATCTATGGCTTTAAGCATGCTGTCTACGGTGAAAGGGGTAAGCACGTTAAAAGTCACATTGTCATGCATGGGGAGCTTGCGCTTGAGGCGCCGGTCGCGTGGGGGCCACTTTTTCTCATCGCGCATCAGTCCGCATGAGCGCAACATGGCTCCGGGCACAACCACGGTTGCCCCTCTCTCATCGCCAAAAAGATAGGAGAAGGGAAATGAAGATGAATCAGGGTGAGTCTTGTGGGTGCCCATGATCATGGAGAATGCGCCGATCTTTGCCCCAAACATTATATAAGCTCCCGAAGATGTCTTGACGCCTCGCTCAAGGATTCCCCAATGGACGGGGCCGAGCTTATACATGTGATTACTCTGGTTGGTGGATGATCCGGCATTCATGAATGATGTCTGGCAGCCTATCATCAGGGTTCCCTTATGCATGCTGACTGAGTATGGACCGGCGAGCAGTGCACAGGCTTCTCCGTTCTCAAAAGAACAATTTGCGAAAAACAGGGAATCGTGGGCGGTGAATCCTTTCTCTAATTCCGCTCCCTGTCCTATGTAGCAGTTGCGCACTATGCAACCGGAAGCCACCCTTCCATCTTCAATGATAAAGTTTTCCGCATCTACACCCTGGCCGACGTAAGCTAAGGGGCGCCCCGGGGCCGCATTATTTATTATTGAACCGTTGACGAGAGAAATCGCACCTTCCACAGTGGACCCTGGGCCAACGCTTACATTAATCAGACGCCCTGAATCTCTGACAATCGCACCGTCGCCGATCTCAGGGGGAGTGGCTTTGGAGTCAATAAATTCATTTATTGATGCCTGGAGATTGCGGGAGAGCCATTTGGGCTCCCGGGCCATAAGTGTGGCAATCTGGGAAGATAGCCCGGGGTAAGCCAAGACGGGACGTGAGCCTGTCTCATCGAGGGCACATATGGATATGCCCACTCCACATGGGGCCTCCGGCTCAAACTCTATACGCGCTACGTTTTCGATTACGGCATTTTTCCCTACACGGCAATTGGAAATGCCTCCGGGCACGTTTCTGATCTGCGCGCCTTCATCTACAATGACGTCTTTCTTAAAATACACATTCCTGAAAGAGGACAGATTCGCCCCAGGAGAGAATAGGATAGTGTCCCATGAGTCGGAGAAGCAACCCTGTCGTTCAAGTTGTTCTACCTGATTTCGGCTGAGGGGACGAGGCAGAAAATCCATAGGAGCTGTGTCGTTAGAGGTCGGTTGATTCGGGGTCATAATCTTCATCATATTTTTGGTAGAGGAAATCATTGTAGGGAAAACGTTCGGAATGAATCTCCTTTGCCTTCTGATAGAGCATGTCTTTGAGTGCATCAATGTTGATATGCTCTTTTGCAGAGATAAACACGCAATTGTTTTCCATCTTTGACATCCATGTCTGTCTGAATTCATCCAGCGAGATGTTTTCTCTTGTGGAGGGGGTGAGGTCATCCGGATCTTTTGGGGTGTAGGTGAAGGCATCAATTTTGTTAAACACCATGATTACCGGCTTTGCCGCAGATCCACATACTTCGAGCAAAGTCTTATTGACCACCTCTATCTGTTCTTCAAATCCGGGATGTGAAATGTCAACTACATGCACAAGCACATCGGCCTCCCTCACCTCATCAAGAGTTGACTTGAATGAGTCAACAAGGTGGGTAGGTAGTTTGCGGATAAACCCTACTGTGTCGGTGAGCAGGAAAGGAAGGTTTTCAATAATGACTTTTCTTACTGTGGTGTCAAGAGTGGCGAAAAGTTTGTTTTCTGCAAACACTTCGCTTTTGCTGAGGAGATTCATCAGCGTTGACTTGCCTACATTGGTATAACCCACAAGGGCTATTCTTGTGAGCTTACCTCGGTTTTTACGCTGAATGCTTTTCTGTCTGTCGATATGCTTCAGTTCCTCTTTGAGACGCGAGATTTTGTCAAGGATGATGCGTCGGTCTGTCTCGATCTGGGTCTCACCGGGACCCCTCATGCCGATGCCACCCCTCTGGCGTTCGAGGTGAGTCCACATTCGGGTGAGTCGTGGAAGGAGGTATTGGTATTGGGCCAGCTCCACTTGTGTGCGTGCTGTGGCGGTCTGGGCCCTTTTTGCAAATATATCAAGGATAAGGCTTGTCCTGTCAAGAATCTTGACTTTAAGCTCCCTTTCGATATTTGCCACCTGTTTCGGCGAAAGGTCGTCGTCAAATATGACGAGGCCTATGTCGTTGTCTTCGATATATTGTCTGATTTCCTCAAGTTTGCCCTTGCCGACGTAGGTCCTCGGATTCGGGTATTCCAGTTTCTGGATAAACCTTTTTTCCGGCTCGGCGCCTGCAGTGCGGGCGAGGAAATCAAGCTCATCAAGATACTCCCTGACCTTTGTTTCGTTTTGCTTAAGAGTCACAAGCCCGACGAGCACGGTTCTCTCGTTAGCTTCTTTGTTGATTATATTATCTTCTATCATTGTCAGAATAATTGTATGGTAAGGTAGTCAGAAGGTCTGAATCTACAATGAAGTAACGCTTACACCCCAATATAAGTTGCACAGAAGGCCGGAGCGCAATGCGTTCCGGCCCCGTGAGCATAATGCAAGGTAAATATTATTTTTTAACCTTGTTGTATCTTGCATTGAGGCCCTCTACCACTTCGTCGGTAATGTCGAGGGCAGGATTGATGAGAAGAGTGGCGGCCTTGAAGAAGATGGCGTCATATCCCCTCTTTACATTATAGTCTTTGATAAAAGCCTCGATGGAGTCGTTCACAGTCTTCTGGGCTGCCATCGCTGCATTCTGGAAGTTGGTGTTCAGGTTTGCTATTGAGCGCTGGGCATTAGCCTGCATGTTGTTGAATTTCTCTTGGTCAGCTCTGTATGATTCTTCAGAAAGGTAAGCATTGTTCTGCATCTTGTTCTGAATTGACGTGCCGAGTGACTGGAGTGAGTTTTCGTGGCGTTTTACTTCGCTTTCCATATTGGTCTGCATGCGTAGCATTTCCTCATTGTAGTCTTTAGCGAGGTTATATTTGCTAAGCACGGTGTCGAGATCTACATAGCGATAGTTGGGGAGAACGATCTCTTTTTCGGCAACCGGTGTGGCCGGCGCAGGAGTCTTAGCTTCTTTCCCGGCATCAGAACCACAGGAGGGCAGACCGAGACATAGAGAGAAGGCAAAAAATAATGCCGAAACTCTGAGAAGATTTCTTTTCATTATATTTGTTAAAAGTGGTTATTATTCTTTAAGTTTGGTTTTCCGGACAGTCAGCCTTGCCGTCGGAAGATCGTCTTGCTCCGTGGCATGCATGATCGGATAGGAAAGTATGCTTACGTGAAAAGATTACTCTTACGGAGAGCAAAAGTAATGCAATTCCACAAAAGAAAATCACCAATAATGTTAATTTCACTTTTTTAAAGTTATTTTAACTTTCCTGAGAGAAAAGCGAGCCATACATGTATGCCGGCAGGCTCTGTAGCAAAGGAGGGAGGCGGCCTGTAAGCGGCGCAAAATTACGAAAAAAAACATAAACTAAAAAATTTTCTGCCTAATACAGGCACTCTTAACCCAAAAAAGCCATGTTTTTTTTGCAGTGAGAAAAAAAATATGTACTTTTGGGAATTGAAATTTGCTTTGGCACAGCCGAAGTGACGGCATACATCTACTGTATACGCTGACCCTAAAACATATTTAAGATTATAAAAATATTGAAATGGAAGTAAAAGACCTTAAGCCTGCCTTAATCTGGCAGTGTTTCGATGAGATCACCAAAGTGCCTCGTCCATCATGCCATGAAGAGAAAATCAGAGAGTATCTTCTTGAGTTTGCCCGCAAGCATGATATTGAAGCCAAGACAGACGCCGTAGGCAATGTGGTTATGAGCAAACCGGCTACTCCCGGTCATGAGAATGCTCCCGTAGTCGTGCTTCAGGCCCACATGGATATGGTGGCTGAGAAGAATGGCGATATTGACCATGACTTTATGAAAGATCCCATCCGCACCTATATTGACGGCGAATGGGTGAAGGCAAAAGGCACCACTCTCGGTGCTGACAATGGCATAGGAATGGCGGCTGCGCTTGCAGTTATGATCGACGATACTCTTGAGCATGGCCCGGTGGAGGCGCTTTTCACAGTTAACGAAGAGATAGGCCTTGAGGGTGCCCAGAATCTTGGGGAGGATATGATATCCGGTAAGATCCTTATCAATCTTGACTCGGAAGATGACGGGGAAATTTTTGTGGGCTGCGCAGGCGGTATCGACACCACAGCCGTGTTTACCTACAGCAGAAGCTTCTCTCCTGAGAATTTCTGTTATTACAAGGTTAGTGTGAGCGGACTGCTCGGTGGCCATAGTGGCGGCGACATCCATTTAGGCCGCGCTAACGCTAATAAGATTATTGCCCGTTTCATATGGGAATGCTCTAAGAAATGGGATATTGAAGTCAGCAGCATTTCAGGCGGAAATCTCAGGAACGCCATTCCGCGTGAGGCTGAGTCAGTGTTCGGCATTCACAATGAGCACTGTGACGATATTGCGAAATTCTTCGAGAAATATGCCGCTGATATCTGTAATGAATATAAAGGAGTGGAACCCTCGGTTGACCTTAAGATAGAATCAGTGGAACGCCCGGAATATTGCATTGACTCCGCAACATCGCTCGCTCTTGTCAGAGCTCTTTACTCAGCGCCTCATGGTGTGATTTCAATGAGCCGCGACATTGAAGGCCTGGTGGAGACATCCACTAATCTTGCCGCTGTAAAGATGGAAGGTGAGAACAAGATAAAGGTGACCACTTCACAACGCTCTTCCGTTGAGTCAAGAAAGAACGACATCGCCGGGCAGGTTGAGGCTCATTTTGAACTTGCCGGCGCGGAAGTGACTCATTCCGACGGTTATCCGGGATGGGCCCCCAATATGGAATCAGCCATTATGAAGATTTCAGCGGATGCTTACGAAGAACTGTTTAACGTAAAGCCCGCCATCAAAGCCATCCATGCCGGTCTGGAGTGTGGATTGTTCCTTTCCAAATATCCGCATCTTGATATGGTCAGCTTCGGACCGACCATGACGGGTGTGCATTCTCCTGATGAGCAGTTGCTCATCCCTACTGTAGAAAAATTCTGGAAGCATCTTGCTTTGGTGCTTGAAAAGGTGGCACGGTCATGAGCCGTGTGATGCCTTCAGTCATCTTTCCCGGGTGTGTGTTCTTCGCTCTGGCGGGGAACTCACATCCGGTGGCCGTAACGCCTGAAGAGGAAGAAGCAACAATTATTTCAGTCCTTGACAACATTATAAGCACTGAAGAAAGCTATCTGGATGAATTGGTGCATGTCAGGTTTGACGTGGTAGAAAATGATGACCCGACGCGCTACACAGAACTTACAGAAGAAGATTTCCAGATGGTGGCCAAAGAACTTGATGTGGAAATCGCGGCGATAAAGGCCGTGGTAGATATTGAGGCAGGCAAAAGCATGAAAGGCTTCTGGGCCCCAGGCATACCTGTGATTAATTTTGATCAGAAAATGTATGCCAGGATTGGATCAAAAGCTCCCTCTACAGCCGGGGCGAAAGGTGAGAAGGTGCCGGAAGGTCTTTCGGGATATGCATTGAAAGAGTGGACAGAGCTTATCAACGCACGTAAGAAAAATGCGCAGGGGGCCAATATGGGCACGTTCTGGGGAATGTTTCAGATTGGAGGATTTAACTACCGTAAGTGTGGATGTTCCTCAGTTGATGAGTTTGTAAGGCTGATGTCTTATTCTGAATTGGAGCAGCTTGAGCTTTTCGCTGCGTTTATAACCAACAGCGGAATGCTTGATGACCTAAGGAAAAAGAATTGGGCGGCATTCGCCCGAAAATATAATGGGGCGGGATATAAGAAAAGGGGATATGATACGAAGATGGCTGAAGCTTATAGAAAGTATAAGGCAGCCAGAGACAACAACAAAAAAGAATCTAAGACCAAAAAATGAAAATCACAGATCTGGAGCCGAAACTTGTGTGGCAATGTTTCGATGAGATTACAAAGGTGCCTCGTCCCACTCATCATCTTGATAAGATGAAGGCATTTTTGGTTGATTGGGCCAACCGTCATAACATACCTGTAAAGACTGATGAAGTTGGCAACGTAATGATGAGTAAGCCGGCTACCCCGGGTCATGAGAATGCGCCTACGATCATTCTGCAGGGTCATCAGGATATGGTGGCGGAGAAGCGTGGCGACAAGGAACATGATTTCCTTAATGACCCTATAACCACAATCGTAGATGGCGACTGGGTTAAGGCTGACGGCACGACTCTTGGCGCTGACAATGGTCTTGGCTGTGCAACCGCGATGGCTGTGCTGCTTGACGACAAGCTTGTGCATGGTCCGATCGAATGTCTGTATACAGTTGATGAAGAACAAGGCCTTATAGGGGCCAACGGGTTGCAACCCGGCTTCGTTACCGGTTCGATTCTTCTCAATCTCGATTCCGAGGAGCATGGTTCACTTGTGATCGGATGCGCCGGTGGAAAGGTGACTATTTGTTCTATGCCTTACGTTAAGGTTGAGCCGTCGATGGGCAAGACTTTCTATAGGGTACATCTCAATCATTTTAAAGGCGGCCATTCAGGAATGGAGATAAACCTCGGCAGAGGAAATGCCAATCAGCAGTTATGTCGGTTCCTTTGGGAAATATGGCATAAGTATGGTGTTGAAGTGGCTAAGATTGACGGTGGAGGCCTTGCTAATGCAATTCCACGAGAGGCATGGGCAATAATAGGGGTAGACACAGAGGCAAAAGATGATTTCGAGAGAGATGTAGTGGTGTTCCGCGACATGATCCATGCCGAATTCCTGCTCGCAGAAGGTAATGATTTTACTTTTACCGCCACTGAAGTTGAAAAACCGGCTAAAGTGATTGACCGCCCTCAGGCACATAACCTTATCTCAGCGGTCTTCTCATGTCCGAATGGTGTGCAGGGAATGTCGAATGCTGTGGAGGGTCTGGTGGAGACCTCCTGCAACCTTGCATCGGTTAAGATGAATGATGAGACTATAGTCATAACTGTGCATCAGCGTTCATCAGTCGACTCTCGTCGTGATGAGATAGCAGATAGGGTTAAGGCTCTTTTCCAGATGATCGGCTGCACAGTAGTGTTTGATGATACCTACGTTGGCTGGGCACCTAATCCCGATTCTAAGGTGCTCAAAGTGGCTGAGGAAAGTTTCAAGACACTTTTTGGCAAAGCTCCGAAGGTAGAGGCTCTTCATGCCGGGCTTGAATGCGGACTCTTCCTGGAGAAGATGCCGGGTCTTGACATGATCTCATTTGGTCCGACCCTTAAAGACATTCATTCTCCCAGTGAGAAGGCTGATATAAAATCGGTGCAGGAGTTCTGGAAATTCCTCTGTGATATTCTCAAGCGCCTTGCTTGATTAATAAGCCAGTATTGTAATAAACAAACAGTCAATGCCCCTGCCGGTGTTGGCTGTTTGTTTTATAGGAATACATCTGTTGAGTTTGAACAAATCAGGGCCCAGCAGGGTTATGATAATATATAAGGAGTAAAATTGAATTAGCATGTTGGGTTATTTATCAATAGGTGTGTTTATCGATGGTGGATATTATGCCAAGATAAACCGTGCATTGAAAGCTATAGAAAGTTCAATAATACGGGTGAGGTCGCTGTTTGACTTTATCTGTGATCATCTTGCATATCTGGAGGGGGTAGATCCCGCTAACTGTCAGATTACCGAGGCTCATTATTTCAGAGGACGTTTCAGGGTAAAGGAGGCTTATGATAAACATCTCCTGTATAATGAGCGTAAGTTTGAAGACACATTGATTGAGAATGACGTGGTGTTTCACTATAAACATCTGAGGGAGATGGAAAAAGACGGTGTGACACAGGTCATAGAGAAAGGCGTTGACGTATGGTTTGCCTTAGAGGCATATGAACTTGCCACATTCAGAAAGTTTGACTATGTGGTGCTCATAACCGGAGACGCGGATCACGAAATGCTTGTCAGAAAACTCAAGGCATTAAAAATTAAGACGGTTCTGCTCACGTGGAATTTGGCCAATGTTGATGCCACATCTCCTTTGCTTCGCGAAGAGGCCGGCCATCATTGGGAATTGTCGCAGATGGTGAAAGACGATCCAGCTTTAAAAAGGGATCTTCTCTATAAATTGCGTGATTCAGCCCTTAATCCTCTCGGAGATGAGTTCTGAATCGCGATCCCCCGGGATATACATACAATGATATATAAGTGAATTAAAGATAGTATTGTTTAAATTTTAAAGGATTATGAAAGTATTGAAATTGTTTGCATTTGTGGCTGTATGCCTGCTGATGACGGCATGTGGTGGTTCTGATGAAGCCTCAAAGGTGGCTGAGAAAATCAAGAGTGGTGATAAGCTTACAGAAGCTGACTACACCGAGATGATCGACTACTGCGGCAAGTTTGCCGAAGAGGCTCAGAAACTTCAGGATCAGATAGACAATCTGCCGGCTGAATCAGACGGCACATTCAAACTTGAGGAGAAGATGACTGATCTCTCAAACTCGTTTCCCTATACCTCTGATTTCTTTGAGAAGATAGCTTCAAGCACACCGGAGGAAGTGGGTGAGAAGAATGCCGAGAAAATAAAGGCATACGCTCCATTGATGTGGTTCTCGGCTCCCGCTTGGGCCATGTCGGGAGAAGACAATAATGTCGTAGGATTTATTGAGGATATGCCTTCAACTGATTCTGCCGGAGTGATCTCCCAGGGTGACGGGGTAGAAGTGGCCAGATAAAAATTAAATTTGCCCATGAGGGCTTTGGCTTATAAAAAAAATTGACCGGATTATATGTTGTTGAGCATATAATCCGGTCATTTTTTTAGCTCTGAATAGCAAAGTGGATATAAAATACGTTTTCTAATGTTATATGTGTATCATTTTGCAATGTTTATTCTGCATATTGATTTTTATGCTGTCTAATTTGGAGAATCAACTGGTGGGGGTGATTTTAATATGAACTAAAAATAGGTTAACTTTGCAATGGAATAGTGACAGGGATGTTGCTATTTAAAATAATTCCGGTAAGGCTGGGCGATCCAGGTATTGCAGACCATCTGGGAAAGATGATGGCTCCATGTAAGTAACGTTACCTCTACACCTTAGCTAATACCCAAGAGCATACCAATCAAGTGAAGTTGAAATGAAGACCACCAAAATCACGGAATATATAAAAAGTCCAGTCTGATGCGGGGCCTAAGTGCATACGGTATGGATCGCAGCCTCCGGAAGGAAATGCCGCTTATAAATATTTCTTACACAATAAAAAATAACAAGGGCCGTTAGGAGTATAGAACTAATTATATTCTGCCTTAAACGACCCTGACTAACGCTATGGGATGTGGGCGGATTTGTAATGAAAATAATTTGGCAAATAATAATAACCATAAATGCGTTTCGGCATTGACTTCACTAAGGAGAGTCCGTGCCGGGCATCATGATTTGTAGATATGTGTGGAATAGTAGGTTATATAGGCGATGGAAATGTCTATGATGTTTTGATTAAAGGTTTGCATCGGCTTGAATACAGGGGCTATGACAGCTCCGGCATTGCAATGGTCACGCCTGAGGGTAAGCTGAATGTATATAAGACCATGGGCAAGGTGTCGAATCTCGAAGCATTTTGTAAAGATAAGGATCTTATGGCCAGGGCAGGTATAGCCCATACGCGATGGGCTACACATGGCGAGCCCAGCGATAATAATGCACATCCGCATTTCAGCGAGGATGGGAATCTTGCACTCGTGCATAACGGCACGATAGAGAACTATAAACTGCTTAAGGATGTGCTCATGCAGCATGGGTGTAAGTTCCATTCGGAAACTGACACGGAGGTTCTTGTCCAGCTCATAGAATATATACGCATAAAAAACAACTGTTCACTTCTTGATGCCGTGCGCGAGGCCCTGAAACAGGTGGTGGGAGCATATGCGATAGCCGTCCTGGAGAAGGATAATCCTGACTGTATAATAGCTGCGAGAAAAAGTTCACCGCTTGTTATTGGTATTGGCGAAAATGAAATGTTTCTTGCCTCCGATGCCACTCCGTTTGTGGAATACACCAAAGAATGTGTCTACCTGAAAGATGAGGAAGTGGCGATTATCAAAAGGGGAGAGCCTTTGAAACTTGTCACTCTTGAAAACAAAGAAAGCAGCATTGATGTCACCACTCTTGAGATGAGCATCTCCCAGCTGGAGAAAGGCGGTTACCCCCATTTTATGCTTAAAGAGATTTTTGAACAGCCGATTACGCTGCAGGATTGTATCCGAGGCAGGGTAGTTGAAGGCGGGGACAAGGTGATGCTTTCCGGTGTGCTCGATAATAAAGACAAGTTTATCAATGCAAAGCGTATAATCATCGTGGCGTGTGGCACGTCATGGCATGCCGCTTTGCTTGGAAAGCGTTTGCTCCAGGACATGTGCCGCATTCCGGTTGAGGTGGAATATGCGAGCGAATTCCGTTATTCCAATCCGGTGATTGATGACAGAGACATTGTTATAGCTATTTCACAGAGCGGCGAAACTGCCGATACACTTGCAGCCATAAAGATAGCCCGCAGTATGGGAGCTTTTGTATATGGCGTAAGCAATGTGGTGGGCAGCTCTATTCCGCGTGAGACGGACAGCGGCACATATATACATGTCGGCCCGGAGATCGGTGTGGCATCCACAAAGGCTTTCACGGGGCAGGTGATGGTTCTTACAATGCTTGCACTGTCGATAGCAGATGCCAAGAACACTATGAGCAAAGATGAGATAAAGGAGCTTGGCAAGGCTATTTTGGAAATTCCGAAGACGGTAGAGAAGGTGCTGAAGTTAGATTCTCAGATAGAGAGGTTATCGCTTATTTATACTTATGCACGCAATTTCCTGTATCTTGGACGTGGCTACAGCTATCCGGTGGCTTTGGAGGGTGCACTGAAATTAAAGGAAATCTCTTATATACATGCCGAGGGATATCCGGCTGCAGAGATGAAGCATGGGCCGATAGCTCTCATAGATGCTGAGATGCCAAGCGTGATTATTGCGCCCAACGATCATCTTTATGAGAAAATAGTCAGCAATGTGCAGCAGGTAAAAGCTCGTGGAGGCTCGGTGATAGCCATCGTGACAGAAGGGGATACCGAGATCCGTAACATAGCTGACCATGTGCTGGAGGTTCCGGAAATGCCGGAATGTCTGAGTCCGATCATCACCAGCATTCCCCTTCAGTTACTCAGCTATTACATAGCGATTAATAAAGGAAAGAATGTAGACATGCCCCGTAATCTGGCTAAATCAGTCACTGTAGAATGATTTGAGACGAAAAAACAGGGTTATAGGGCGTGAGAAAATAAAAATATTTTCTTACGCCTTATTTTCTAATTTTCAGTGAGTTATACAAGGCAAAATGAAAAAATCGGCGTTGTGGCTGAAAATTTATTGAAAAAAAGTTGCTAAAAAATTTGGAGTGTCAGAAAAAAGCAGTAACTTTGCAGTCGAATTTCGGTTGGAGATTATTCAAAAGCGAAATTTAATGCCTCTTTAGCTCAGTTGGCCAGAGCACGTGATTTGTAATCTCGGGGTCGTTGGTTCGAATCCGACAAGAGGCTCAAAAAGGGCGAATACCAGAGTGGCCAAATGGGGCAGACTGTAAATCTGCTGGCTTA
>CAZQSD010000017.1:0-30189 GCA_964595885.1 uncultured Sangeribacter sp. | reverse complement strand
CCCGTAACTTACTGAGTTACAGGCATTTACAACAAAATTCGTCGGGGTGAAAGGATTCGAACCTTCGACCCCCTGCTCCCAAAGCAGGTGCGCTAACCGGACTGCGCTACGCCCCGATGGCCTATTGGCTTTTTCGACTGCAAAGTTAATAATTATTTTTTAAATACCAGCAATCTTTTCGGAATTTTTTGAATGAAAAAATTCCGAAAAATATAAAAAGATCAAAAGGGGGTGGAAATAAGTGGTACAATAGGCTGAAAGTCAAATTTATAATTGATATATGAAAAGACTGAGGCCATGATAAATAATGGTCTATTATTTTAGATCATTTGAATTACGTTCGTGCCAGCGGCGTTCTGCCTGGGCAGCCCTGATGATATGGGATGGGATTAAGAAATCCTGTTTTAAGGTTTCATAAGCTTTTTCAGGATTTTTAGAAAACTCTTGCGCGATTATCCTGTAGTCAGAAAGAGTGACGAGACGGCGGAAATCAGTCAGTTTATCTTCATCTATCCATTGGATAAGATGGCTATAGACGGTCGAGACGGTCACATTCTTGATTTGGGCTATTTCTTCCGGTCTCATGCCTGAGTTAAACAGCAGCAGCGATTCTTTTTGGCTGGTGCCGGCCACTGTCTTGCTCATGCCTAAGAATTTTCTGATAACTCCCATAAACTCTTTTCCATAAGCAGCTAATTTCATTTCGCCGACACCGATGATTTTTGCCATCTCGTCAATAGTCACCGGACGACGTTTGACCATATCCATAAGCGTGGCATCTGAAAACACCATGTAAGCAGGAATTCCCTTTTCCTTGGAAATATCTTTTCGCAAGGTTTTTAGATTCTCCATGAGCTGCTCGTCAGGCGACAGTTTTGCTGCTGGCTCTGTCATCTTCTTCCTTGGGTCTTTTCCGTAGAGGTATCTTTCCGGTTCATAAGCCGACAATAGAATCCTTTCCTGACCACGAAGCACCTTCATGCCATAGTCAGTAGGTCGGAGATGGAAATTATCTTCGTACGCCACTTCGATAAGGCCGAGCTGAATCATCTGCATCAGATAACTGTTCCACTCTCTTGCCGAGAGATCACGCCCGGCTCCGTAAGTCTTGATCTGATGATATCCTTTCTGAATAATCTCTGCGCGGGCAGAAGCCCTAAGAATGTCAATTATAGTATTGAGTCCTTCAGCGGCGTTTATGCGTATAATTGCACTCAAAGCCTTTTGGGCATAAATTGTGCCGTCAATTTTCTTACGTGGATTGCGACAATTGTCACAGTTGCCACAGTCGCAATTGCGTTCTTCACTGAAATAACTTAAAAGGATTCTCCGCCGACAGACAGAGGCTTCAGCATAACGCTGCATCAGATCAAGTTTTTCTCCATTGATCTCACGTTGCCCGGATGCATCTACAAAACTTCTGCGTGTGATTATGTCTGCAAAATTATAAAAGAGTATCGTCTCCGCCGGTAGGCCGTCACGTCCCGCACGCCCTATCTCCTGATAATAGCTCTCAATGTTTCCGGGAATATTATTATGTACCACCCAACGTATGTTACTTTTATCAATGCCCATGCCGAAAGCAATAGTGGCACATACCACCTGTGCGTCACCGTTTACAAAAGCTTTTTGTGCCTCTTCCCTTTGTTCGCTTGACAAGCCGGCATGATAGCACACAGAACGATATCCCATATCCGACAAAGCCTCATGCATCTCCTCTGTCTTTTTACGACTCAGACAATATACAATTCCTGAATCCATATGATATTTTTCAATCAAGGAGCCTATTATCCTTAGCCGCTGTCTTTTGCCCGGATCATTGATAACTGTGAGTGAGATATTAGGACGGTCAAAGGAGCCTATCCATGTGAAAGGATTGTTAAGTGACAGCGCTGTCGCTATGTCTGATCTGGTAAGGCGATCAGCGGTTGCGGTCAATGCCATCACTGGCACATTGGGCAACATCTCCTTTATAACTCTCAGATTAGTGTAGACCGGACGAAAGTCATGTCCCCATTGAGAAATGCAGTGTGCCTCATCAATGGCAACAAAAGATATATTCACACTGCCGGCTATCATCCTGATCTCCGTCATCAGTCGTTCGGGGGAGATATAAAGGATTTTTATTTTCCCCTGAATTGCCTGGTAAAGAAGTTCACTGTTGATTTGCTCATCTTGATTGGAATGGATGGCAGCAGCCGGAATTCCATTTGCCTGCAATGACATAACCTGATCGATCATTAAGGCAATCAACGGGGAAACAACGATTGCACATCCGGACATAATTAAGGCCGGAATCTGGTAACATAAAGATTTACCGCCCCCCGTTGGCATAAGCACCACAGAATCATGCCCGCTGACAACATTGTCGATTATCTCTTCCTGTCCGGGACGGAAGGAAGAGTAACCATAGTATTTTTTTAGCACAGATAGTTTGTCAGTCATCAGCAGCCGGTAATATGAGAATTGTGATTATGCGTTTTGTCGGGAATAGAGTGTTTCTGCTATAATCCAGTCAGTAGGGGTGTCAAGATCTACCGATCTTTCTGTCGGCATTACTGAAGGGATAATTCTTTTGAAAGATGACATAGGACCCTTTTTTAAAGCTTCCGCTGTCATCACGTATACAGCGCCGTTGTATTCCCACACTTTTGGTGCATCCTGGCGCCGGGTGTAATGACCGTCACCTTTGGATATGTGCAGCATTCCTTCGGGATCGGTTTCAAATCCATTATAATAAGGATTAGTCTTTGCCTCGCATACTGTTACCACCATATCAATAGAGGGAGTCCAGAGATCAAGGGCATTTTTAATATCATTAGTTGTGCGGAGAGGAGAAGTGGGTTGTAAAAGTACAACCTTATTAAAAAATCTATTTCTCTTCTCCATCTCATTCAGCACGTGAATAATCACATCATATGATGAAGCCGTGTCAGTTGCAAGGTGGGCAGGCCGCAGGAATGGCACTTCAATGCCACATGATTCGGCTGAATTTTTGATTTCAGTTGAATCAGTGGAAACGAAGACATAGTCATCGGCTGACGCACATTCCAATGCCTGCTCAACAGCCCGACATACTAACGGCCGTCCGCAAAAAGGCTTGATATTCTTGTCCGGAATCCCTTTGCTCCCTCCACGCGCGGGAATAAGCCAAAGGGTGTCATTCCTGTTCATAAAAGATAGCTTCTTTGAAATAACGCGCCATCAATGTGCCTGATACCCAGTCATTGCATGGTTTCACTTCCACTCCGAGCGACTCATCGATAATATAATCTGCTATCGGTGCGCCGGCATAAATGGAGCAGATAACTCCTCCGCCAAGACGTGGATTAACTTCCATCAGTAGGTAGCGGTCTTTATGAGGATCATATATAAACTGAAGGTTAACCGGGCCTCGGAGATTGAGTTTTCTTATCACCTCACGGCTAAGTTCTTCCAAAGTTTCATTGTGGCATGTGCGGCTACGTGTTGACTCTCCTCCCATAACCTCAAGACGCTCACGTGGGACGGTTACAAGAATTTCTCCCTCAGAAGTGACGTAGCAGTCTACAGTATACTCTTTTCCGTTCTCTATATATTCCTGAACGAGATAATCAGAAAGATTGGGGAGGTGCATAAGGTCATCAATATCATAGAAAATATGGATGCCTCGTGATGAACCGCCCTTACGGGGTTTGGCAATCGCAGGCATCTGAGCGGAGATCACTGAGTATGTACGGGGAATGGGGAATCCTGCTTCCTTGAACACTTTTGCTGCCTCTGCTTTATCAAATAATCGGCTGGCAGTTTCGAAATCAGTGACAGGGACGAACACATCTTTCATCTTGTCACGACATATTGAGGCAATCTTGATTGCTCCATTGACAAAAGGAAGGATAATGTTCACATTATTTTCCTTTACTACTCTCTCAATGTCACTGACAACTTCAGGATCGTTCCACGACAATCCCTTGATGACTTTGCCCACCAATGATATGGGCACTTCTTCTGTGAGTTCGTAGCTGACGATTTCTACTTGGTATCCGATACGTTCGCCACTGCGTTTGAGAAGCTCTGAGAAGGAGACACGACGCGCTCCGCCGAGCAGAAGGACGGTGAGTTTCTGTGTTTTCATCTGTTGTAGATAGTGGGTTTGTAGTTTTTCAGATTATTGTCACGGCAGAACCATTCGATTGTGCGTTGAAGGCCTTCTTCAAGCGACACTTTTGGCTCCCAGCCTGTGAGACGTTTGATTTTTTCATTTGATCCGAGAAGCCTGAACACTTCGCTTCCGGCAGGTCTCAGCCTTTCGGGATCAGTGATCCAGGTGACATCGGCATTCATGAGAGAGGCAATGGTCTTTAACGTTGTTTCCATTGTTACCTCCTTCTGGGTGGCGATATTAATTTCTTGGCCTGAGGCATCATCGCATTTTGCAATGGCGATAAAACCCCGGCAGGTATCTTCCACGAAATTAAAATCACGGGTGGGGGAGAGGTCGCCAACCTTTATCTCCCGGATGCCGGAAGCAATCTGAGTGATAATGGTCGGAATGATAGCACGGGCACTCTGCCGGGGGCCATATGTGTTGAAAGGTCTGACTACCGAGACATTAAGGTCAAAGGCATTGTGAAAGCTCAGTGCAATTGCGTCAGCGCCAATCTTAGTGGCGGAGTATGGACTTTGGGGTTGTTTGGGATGGTTTTCATCAATTGGGACGTATCGGGCAGTGCCATATACTTCAGAAGTTGAAGTCACGAGCAGTCGTCCTATTCCTCCGGCTTTGGCTGCCTGGCATATGTTGAGTGTGCCTTTTACATTGGTGTCCACATAACTGTCAGGAGCCTGATAGCTGTATGGGATTGCAATGAGGGCCGCAAGATGAAATACTGTGTCGGCACCTTCTACAAGGGTGCGGCAAAAATCCGGATCACGCACATCGCCGGTGACAACGTTAAGCCCCGGATGGGTGAGGCCTTCCAGCCATCCCCAGTTATTAAAGGAATTATACTGTGCAAGTGCAGTCACATTACACCCTTCCTTGAGCAGCGCTTCGGTAAGATGACTTCCGATAAAACCGTCTGCACCTGTTACTACTACATTTTTCATCCGGTTGGTTAATTATTTAGTGTGTCAACCTTGATTCTGTTTGGTAGTGAGGTCGGCAAACCCATGGTTATTAAGGAATGAATGGATATGACGACGTTTTTTCTCTTCAAATATTTCAGAAATCTTGAAGAAAATGCCGGTCTCCTCCACATCGCCAAACTCTCGGTTGATTGCGGTGCCGAATACTTTCATGGTGGGGGAGAGCGACATGTAGGCATTTACCAGAGGAGGTATGTTCTGCCCCTGTTCGCGGATTGCATGATTAAGTATTTTGTAGTCTTCCTTAAAAGAGTTTCCTGTAAACAGCTTCTGAATCTCGGTTGAAGTGGCCTTACTCTGCAAGGGTTCAATAGGCCATACGAGCCGATCCTTGTCGTGAAAATACTTATGAAGAAAACCGAGCAGCATATCCCGACAAAGCTCACCATATGAAGGATACATGGTGACTTTCCCGAAAAGATACTTAATCTGAGGATAGACCACTGTCAGGGCTCCGAGTCCGTCCCAGAGATTGTCAAGCACATAGAGGGCTTTGGGATTAGACTTCGTGCTCTGATAGTTGGTAGCCACAAAAGAGCGTCCTAACTCAAGTGTAGAGGGAAGAAGATCCTCTACAAAATGCTTTGAGAAAGCAAACATATGGGATGTGGCAATGTTTGGCACCCCATTTTTAATCTGTATGTCTTCACCAAGGATAAACCGATAGCCACCCACTATCTCACGATCAGTGGGATCCCAGACAATGAGCTGGCGGCAGGGGGTATGCATGATGTCAAACTCGTCAATGTCACAAGACAGTCCTGTGCCTCCTCCGGCTTCCCGGAACGCAATTTCACGCAAACGCCCTATCTCACGCATGGTGGCAGGGGCACTGGAAGCATCAACAACATAGACTTCGTTGTCTCCCTTGTTGGCATGGCGCAAGAGCTTGTCAGGAGTCAGTTCGCTCATTATTAGCTCTCTGTCAATACGTTCTATAATATTCTCCATTCTAAGATATGCCGTAAGGTGTGGATTTTGTGCAAATTTAGTAAAAAAACGTCAGAGAGCAAAATAAATGTTACATGACAATAGAGATGTCAGAGCAAATTGAAGAAGTAATCCGACAGTTAAAGTTTAAGAAATATATAATATAAAATAATGGAATGACGTTATAATTAAACTTAGCATATGCTGTAATAGGACAATTGCTCATATTGTCTTGATTACAATAAACTTTGAAAACGCAAGTTCATGAAAAAAAATACCATTTTGACAGTCGGTACAGAAAAGATTCATCTTCTGGGCCATAAATGGATGAGAGAAAGCATTGCACCTCTCGCCTTAGGGTGAGAGGTGCATAATAAGTTTGAGCATTTAATTTTAAAGTTATGAGAGCTACTAATTTGATATTGAAAATTGTTGCCATATTATCCTTGATCATTATTCCATCGTTGAGCCTCTATGGAGTGAGCAAGGAGAAGGCTGAGATGAAGTTTTCAGAAACGGTGCATGACTTTGGAGCTGTGAAAGAGGGCGGTGGCCCGGTAAGTGTGGAATTTCCATTTACCAATACAGGAGGAGCAAATCTCGTTGTCTATGAGGCAAAGGCTGATTGTGGCTGCACCACCCCGGATTATCCTAAGGCCCCTATCCCCCCCGGCAAAGGTGGTAAG
Organism: uncultured Sangeribacter sp.; assembly: GCA_964595885.1. Classification (GTDB taxonomy): domain Bacteria; phylum Bacteroidota; class Bacteroidia; order Bacteroidales; family Muribaculaceae; genus Lepagella. Next base: position 23,446 of record CAZQSD010000017.1, on the reverse strand, counting down.
ATAAAGGTCACATACAATCCTCTTGGGCGCCCCGGTGCGTTTGATAAGGTAATTACGATCAAGACTAATGGCAAACCGGGAAAAGTGCGTCTTAAAATACGTGGCAATGTTGTGCCAAAAAACAAATAGCCATGAGTCATATGCATAAATACTTTCTTGTGTTGTTCCTATGCGTAGTAGGCGGATTGCAACTTAGTGCGAAGATTGAATGGCTCAGTAAAGATTATAATTATGGGGTATTCAAGGAATCTGATGGCCCGCGAGATGGCAGTGTGAGTTTTGTCAACAAAGGCCCGGAAGCTGTATTCATTAACAGAGTGCGTCCCGGATGTGGATGTACGGAGGCTGAGTTTACTCAAGGCATTATAGAGCCCGGCGATACGGCAACCGTAAGGTTTACCTATAATCCCAAAGGACGTCCCGGATCTTTTGACAAAGCGATCAAAGTGTTTGTAGGGAAAGAGAATGAAGTGCATGTGATAAGGCTTCGGGGCACTGTTGTGGGGTCAGAGTCTACGCTTTCCATGACTTATCCTAAGGAGGTCGGGCCACTTCGTCTTGAATCGTATACTGCCACTACCGGTGAGCTTAAGAAAGGTTCATCGCGTCATCTGTTTATAAATGCCTATAACCAAAGCATGGACACCATTACTCCCTCTTGGACAGGTGAAGAGAGGGGATTACGGGTGGAGCTTACCCCTGCAGCAATACCTCCTGGTGATGTTGCTACTTTTGGGTTTTATCTCAAGACAACTGAAGAAGAAAGGGTTGGGCCTGTGGATTATAAAGTTTTGCTTACTGCCGACTCAATTCATCCCGATAGTGGAAGGTGTGAAATAACCATCTCTACGATCATTGTGCCTGACACAAGTATGACGACTTTGAAGGAAATAGAGAAAGGACCAAGTGCTTACCTGTTGCCGGAGTTTATTGATCTGGGAGAAATCCCGGAAAAGGGTAAAGTAGACTTTGTGCTTGATATTCTTAATGACGGGGAAATTATCCTTAGTGTGATGAGTGTCTACTCTACGGATAAGAATATTGAAATAAAAGATGTCCCGTCAGAAGTCAAGTCAGGTAAAACCGCCAAGGTAAAAGGTGTGGTGCTGCTGGATAATATAGCATCCGGGGCTTTCAGAATTCCGTTGGAGGTAATTACGAATGATCCTCTTCATCCTATACGCACAGCCTATCTTATAGGAATAAAATCATGATTTAAAAAGATATTATAGATAACCTGAAAACATATATCATGGAGCATCCAGAAAATGATAATGCATATAAGGGACTTCAGGTAAATTCCGGAGTCAGTTCTCAACCCATCATCAACCCTTACCGACGTTCACACAGGGCTTTGAGAAAGGAGCTGAGTGTAAACGATTATGTGGAAGGCATCCGTAAGGGAGATGTGAGCATTCTGGGACGTGCTGTCACACTTGTAGAGAGCACCGCAGAGGCGCATCAGGCAATCGCCCAGGAGGTAATAGAGAAGTGTTTGCCTTATTCAGGCCATTCCAAAAGAATTGGTATCACAGGTGTGCCGGGAGCGGGTAAGTCTACTTCGATAGATGTGTTTGGCCTCCACGTGCTCAGACAAGGAGGGAAATTGGCTGTATTAGCCATTGACCCCAGTAGCGAACGCACCCAGGGCAGTATTCTTGGCGATAAGACAAGAATGGAAAAACTCTCACAGCAGAAGGATGCATTTATCCGCCCTTCTCCTTCGGCAGGGTCGCTCGGTGGAGTGGCAAGAAAGACTCGCGAGACCATTGTGCTATGTGAGGCGGCCGGCTATGATAATATATTCGTTGAGACTGTAGGTGTGGGCCAAAGTGAAACTGCTGTTCATTCAATGGTTGATTTCTTTTTGTTGATTCAACTTGCAGGCACCGGAGATGAGCTGCAAGGAATCAAACGCGGAATAATGGAAATGGCAGATGGCATTGTCATCAACAAGTGTGACGGCGATAATGTTGAGCGTGCTAAGTTGGCGGCTGCCCAATTCCGTAATGCCTTGTTCTTGTTCCCACCCACTCCAAGTAAATGGAAGCCTGAAGTCATAACTTATAGCGGCTATTTCGAGTTGGATATTGATAAAGTATGGGATATGATTGACCGTTACTTTGCATATGCGAAGAAGACGGGTTATTTTGAGAAGAAAAGAAATGAGCAGGCAAAATATTGGATGATGGAAACTATTGATGAACAGCTCCGCAATAATTTCTATCATATGCCCGAAGTAAAGGCCCTTTTGGAACAAAAGGAATTGCGTGTGCTCAATAACGAACAGTCGTCTTTTACGGCCGCAAAAGATGTGCTTGACTGCTATTTCAGTCTTCTTCATAAAGGTTTCGGCCAGTAAATAAGAGGACTGAAAACTCAAAGTAACTGACTTAAATTTCGGAAATTGGCGAAAAAATGTTAACTTTACGCCCTGATAGAGCGTTATAACGTGAAATCAGGGATTATTATGGCAAACAGATTAGTAGATATAATTTCCACACAGGCACGCCGTTATGGATCGCGTGAGGCATATCGTTTTTGCTGGCGAAAAGACGGTGAATGGCAGTCTACATCGTGGAATGATTTTAAGGCTCAGGTTGAGGTGGCCGGCAAAGCGCTTGCCTGCCTTGGACTCATAGAAAAAGATAACATAGCGATCTGTTCGCCTAATACGCCACAGATTCTTATCACAGAGATAGGGGCATTCCGTAACCGGCTTGCCTCTATCCCCATTTATGCCAGCTCCTCACAAGAACAATATGACTTTATTGTCAGTAATGGAGATGCAAAAGTCCTTTTTGTGGGCGATTCGCATCAATATCCGCTGGCTTATAACTATTGGAAGAAGCACCCGGATAAGGTCTATCGTATCGTTATCTTCAAAAATGATGAGCTGACACTCGAGGAGGATGACACGATTTCTATATTTTGGGATGATTTTGTCCGCCTTGGAATGGAGGCAGGGCCGGATGTGGCAAAGGAAGTTGAACGAAGGATAAACGAAGGGCTGCCAGAGGATATGGCTACCCTTATATATACTTCAGGCACCACCGGGGAACCTAAGGGGGTGGCGATAACACATGCGAACTACGATGCGGCAATGGAGATGCACATGCAACTCCTGCATCAGGTCAGCGATAATGATCTTTCAATGGCATTTCTGCCGATGAGTCATATCCTTGAAAAAGCATGGTGCTTTTTCTGTCTGACAAAAGGCATTGCCATAGCGGTCAACTATGATCCGAGACTTATCCAGGACACTATCCACAGCGTGCATCCCAACATAATGTGTTGTGTGCCTCGCTTTTGGGAAAAGGTATATGCCGGAGTAAGAGAAAAAATTGCCAGTATGGGAAAGATGCAGCAACTGATGGTAAACCGTGCAATCAGTTGTGGCAAGAAGCGAAATCTTACCTATGTAAGATTAGGAAAAAAAGTGCCCTGGCTATTGGAAAAGGAATATGCCTTCTGGGATAAGAATGTGTTTTATAAGCTGAAGCATGCCATTGGGATTCCTGACCCTAATATGTTCCCGACTGCAGGAGCTCCATTGAGCGATAAGATCGTTGAATTTCTTAGGGCTGTGGGAATTGAGGTACTGATTGGATACGGCTTAAGCGAGACAACGGCAACTGTCAGTTTCTATCCATCAATTGACTACGAGATAGGCACTGTGGGGGTGCCATTGCCTGGCCTTCAGGTTAAAATTGATAAGAATGGAGAAATACTGGTCAAAGGTCCTACAGTCACCCCCGGCTACTACAATAATCCAAAAGCAAATGAAGAGGCATTTACTGATGACGGTTATTTCCGTACAGGCGATGCCGGTTATTTCACCCGTAATGGGGCATTGGTATTGACAGAAAGGATGAAGGACCTTTTCAAGACTTCCAATGGAAAGTATATTGCTCCACAAATGCTTGAGAGTCGCCTCGCTGAAAATAAATATATCGACGAGGTGGCTGTGATAGGTGATCAGCGTAAGTTTGTCACAGCATTGGTAGTGCCCAACCTTTCGCAACTGCGTAAATGGGCGCAGGAAAATAATATAGACTACTCTACCACAGAAAAATTTGTTGCAAATCCGACAGTCGTGGAATTTATAATGAAGCAGATTGACGGTGTACAAAAAGATGTGGCGGAATATGAGAAAATAAAACGTATCACCTTGCTCCCGCATCATTTTTCCATAATGAATGGTGAAGTGACCAATACGATGAAGGTGCGTCGTCCGGTAGTGGCGAAGCGGTATGCGAAGGAGATAGAGGCGATGTATGCTTATTGAACAATTATTGACAAAATGATAACTCACGAACAACTTAAAGAAGCGCAGGAACGGCAGACAGCGCTGAAAAGATATCTTGACATCGATACCAAAAAGATTGAGGTGGAGGAGGAAGAACTCCGCACCCATGTGGCAGATTTTTGGGAAGACCGGGAAAAAGCTGAGGCTCAGATGCGCAAGATTAAAGAACTTCACTTTTGGATTGACTCCTACACTGAACTTGAGAAGCAGGTAGAGGAATTGCAGTTGGCTTTCGATTTTGTGAAGGAAGAACTGGTGACGGAAGAGGAGGTTGATGAGCAATATGCAAAAGTGATGGAGACGCTTGAGAAACTTGAATTGCGCAATATGCTTCGTCGCGAAGAAGATAAGCTCGGGGTTGTGCTTAAGATAAATTCCGGGGCGGGGGGTACGGAAAGTCAGGATTGGGCATCAATGCTCATGCGCCTGTATCTACGTTACGCAGAGAAGCATGGTTACAAAACCTCAATAGCACAGATTCTTGACGGTGATGACGCAGGGATTAAGTCTGTGACTATTAATATTGAGGGAGACTATGCTTATGGCTTCTTGAAAAGTGAAAATGGTGTGCATCGTCTTGTGAGAGTGAGTCCTTACAATGCCCAGGGAAAGCGGATGACTTCATTTGCCTCAGTTTTCGTGACACCATTGGTGGATGACACTATTGAGATAAATGTAGAGACGGCACGGGTGTCATGGGACACCTTCCGTTCAGGTGGCGCCGGCGGTCAGAATGTAAATAAGGTAGAGTCGGGTGTGCGTCTCCGGTATCAATATAAAGACCCTTACACCGGTGAGGAGGAAGAAATTCTTATTGAGAATACAGAGACACGCGATCAGCCTAAAAACAAGGAAAACGCGATGCGTCAACTCCGGTCAATTCTTTACGAGAAAGAGTTAAACCACAGGATGGAGGAACAAGCCAAGATTGAGGCCGGGAAAAAGAAGATAGAGTGGGGTAGTCAGATACGTAGCTATGTATTTGATGACCGCCGTGTCAAGGACCACCGCACCAACTATCAGACTTCGGATGTAAACGGAGTGATGGATGGGGATATCGATGCTTTTATAAAGGCTTATCTTATGGAGTTTGCCGGTGGTGAAGGATAATTCTGAGTTATGAAGAAGATTGTTATTATGGGAGCATCCTCCGGTATAGGTTATGCTCTTGCAGAGGCTCTTGCTTCCAGAGGTGTGAAAGTTGGGCTGGGTGCCCGGAGCACTTCATCTATGGCAGTATTGAAGGAGAAGTATCCGGAATTTGTAGAGTATGTGAGAATTGATATAACGGAGCCAAGCGCCACAGATCATCTTTTCTCTTTGATAGAGAAAATGGGAGGAATGGATATTTATATCCATGTGGCCGGCATTGGCTATGAAAACCTCTCACTTTTGCCAGAGAGGGAGGTGGAGATTATCAATACGAACGCAGCAGGTTTTGCGAGAATGGTGTGTGCGGCTTATCGTTATTTCTGCCTTCACAGAGGAGGTAAAGGTCAGATTGCTGCCATAACTTCTGTGGCAGGTACTAATGGCATTGGACGGCTGTCGGCTTATTCGGCCACAAAGAAATTTGATCAGACGTATCTTACTGCCCTTGAACAACTTTCACATGAAGAAGGCAATTCTATCATTTTTACAGATATACGTCCGGGTTGGGTTAGAACACCACTGATTGAGGAAGATAAGATCTACCCGATGGAAATGACGGTTGACCAGGTGCTCCCACAAATCCTAAGGGCCATAGTCAGAAAGAAAAGAGTGGCTGTCATTGACTGGCGTTGGAATCTGCTTGTAGGAGCCTGGCGTTGCCTCCCGAATTATATCTGGACGCGTGTCAAAATGAAAATATCTGACCCGGATTCCCCACTCCCTTCTTATGTGGAAGAAGATGAAGCTGATCAATGATTGGGTTTGTTTAAAACGAGTGGATTTGATTGTGAGATGGGGGTAAGGGCATTACACCATGTTTTTCGGATTTTTGGCATAATCCTAATTAATGTTAATAAAATATGTGGTGGAATTAACCGTTATATAAATGGCTCAGGCGAGAAATCAGAGAGCTATGATATTTTTACAAGGAGTAAAATTCAGGTTTGGTGGAGACACCGGGACTGCATTTGCTCTTAAACCTGTATGTAAAAAATGATACCTAAGACAATTCACTACTGTTGGTTTGGTGGTAATCCTCTACCGAAATCAGCTAAGAAGTGCATAGCATCATGGAAAAAATATTTCCCCGACTATACTATCAAGAGATGGGATGAGTCTAATTATGATGTAAATATTATTCCCTATACACGCGATGCGTACGCAGCAAAAAAGTATGCGTTTGTAAGTGATTTTGCCCGATTTGATATATTGAATCGTGAAGGTGGTGTCTATTTTGATACAGATGTGGAAGTTATCCGTTGTTTTGATGATATAATTGAGAAGGGACAATTTATGGGATTTGAAACTGTTGGGTCAGATAGGCCGGTAATGGTTGCCCCTGGCTTAGGTATGGCAATGGAATGTGGGAACCGGGTGTTGGCAACCTTGCTTGATTATTATAGGAGTATATCGTTTAAATCGCCTGATGGCCAACATACTCCCGAGACTATAGTGACCCATACTACCAAATTACTCAAAAAATATGGTCTTAATGACAATGATAAAAATATTCAGGAAGTAGAGGGTATATTTATATATCCTCCGGAATATTTTTGTCCGTTGTCTACAATTGATGGAAAATTGAGGATAACCGATAAAACAAGATCAATCCATTTGTATAATCAGACGTGGCAATCTCCGATGAGAAAATATGGAAGAAAAATACTTCTTGCCCTTGGTGGGCCAAGGTTGACAGGGTATTTAAAAAAGGTTTTATATAAAAATAAAATCAAGACTGAAAAATCTCTCTAAATGAATGACTATTCAAAATAATATAGTGCAGAAACATTGGAGTTATCCAACTGATTAATATATGATAATGAAGATATTATTTTGTGACAATTCATTAAGAAATCTTCTTAATTTCAGAGGAGAAGTGATAGATTACTTTATGTCTGTAGGACATAAGGTAATACTTGCTGCCCCTAAAGATTGCAATGAAGAATCGACCGATAGCAAGCTTATTGTACCTATTGAAATAGAAAGATGTGGCATGAATCCAATTGCTGACATCAAATATTTTTATAGTATTTACCGACTATATAAAAAGACTAAACCTGATTATATATTTCATTATACTATCAAACCAAACGTATATGGATCAATTGCTGCAAAGATTCTGAAGATTCCCTCTACGGCAATGGTCACAGGAATGGGCTATGCCTTTAATCATGATGACTTTAGAAGTAAGGTTGCAAAATTCTTGTATAAGATAGCATTGGGATTCAATGAGAATGTTATAGTCTTAAACGCCGGTAATAAGGATAGACTCATCAGCATGGGTATCGTAAATCCGGATAAGATTATATTGTTAGAAGGTGGAGAAGGCGTGAATTTAAATAAGTTTAAATAGTTTTTATGGTTAGGTTTTTGACAATAGGTAGAGTTTTGTTTGATAAGGGGTATCAAGAATTGATAGATGCGTCTAAAAGCATTAAGCTGGCATATCCTGATGTTAAGTTTGAATGGCTTGGCGAAATAGATGATAGTTATCCTGAGTATGTGCCTCTGGAAAGGGTACTGGCTGATGAAAAAGATGGAATTATCAACTATCATGGCTTTTCAAATGATGTGATCAGCTATATTAAAAAAGCCGATTGCATTATTCTGCCCTCGTATCATGAAGGCATGTCACGCACTTTAATGGAATCTCTTGCAATGAGTAAGCCTATAATAACCACCAATATATCAGGGTGTCGAGAAACTGTTGATGATGGAGAAAATGGTTTTTTATGTGAGGCGAGAAGTAGTGACTCATTGACAGCCGCAATAAAAAAGTTTCTCAATTTGTCGGTGGAAGAGAGGGAAAAAATGTGTAGGAAGAGCCGGGAAAAAGCAGAAAAGCAATTTGATGTAAATAATGTGATTAAAATTTATGATAAAATCATTTGTGGGCTTCACAGTAAATAGTTGAAGTCTTCTCTATGTAAGGACATTTATGTATTTAAGGATATTTATGATGTCAAAATTTGCGTAGGGTGACGGTTGTCTCCCCGTCTTTTAATACCAACTTATCTTTTGTCAATGTTTCAATTGAGAAAGTTACAGGGTTTGAATTAATGCCATATTGTTTAAAAATTGGTTCAGCTGGAAGAATGTTAGGATGTGGGAAATCCATTTGCAGGTAGTTGTCGGAATATTGAAAATTGCCATTTGCCATTTCACCTCCATAGTATGTCAGCATGCAAGTGTGCATATAAAAGCAATAGTAAAGTCGTTGATCAATTATTGTCTCTGGCGTGGGATATACTTCCATAACTTGCCATTGGCCATCAAGATGTCCATTAATGGGGGCTTTCTGGCAATGTGATAAAACGGTGATTGCAAAGACAGAGAAAAATAAGGGCAGGAGCTTCCTATATATTGTTTGCATATAGTTATAGAGTTTGATAATTAAAAAGAGATAATTCCGGATTTACTTATGCTTAACATAACCCCTACGCTTTTGCCCAGGAGTTCGCCGGCATCAGAGGCAATCCCTAATTTAGCTGACCAGCCGGAGAGTTTCTTTGGTCTCCATTCCACTTCTATTAAAGAATTGAAATTATTAAGCACATCGGGTAAGGGTTTGCCGTAGGTGCCCCAATTTCTTGAGAAAGAGAAAAGGCACCGATAGCCTATATCGCTTGTAGGATTACCGGCAAATGCCAGATGATAAGCCACGATTCTTGTGTCAAGGAAAGCGATCAAATGGTTTTTGTTATAAATGGGTGAAATGGCCAGAGGGTTGCCAATGCCCATTCCCCAATGTTGCCAACCCGAATAAATGTAATGATCATAGTAGAAATCACGTCCGCTAACCTGTTCCGGGATCAGAGGTTCCTTATTATTAAACACTGCTCCCGTCTGATCTTTTGATGTAAGGAATTCTCCGACAATGGTTGATACAAAAGGATTCTTAGGGAGTTGAACCTCCACTCCCCAAAGCCCGTCTTTCCAACCATATTCGAATGTCATCTGGGAATGGTCTTCGAAATAGTGTTCAAAATATGCCTTTATGCTCCAATCAGCCTGAGGTAGCCATGAGACGGCAAAGTTATAAGCCCCAAGCATGTTACCCTGCACATTAATCTGCTCGTCTATTGGGGTAGTCTTGCCGCCGGCAAATGGGATTAAAGCTTTCACCCAGTCAATCAGTTTATGAGGCATTTTGATGATGCGGTCTCCAGTGATCGAAGTGCCTCCAAATTGAGAAGCCATCTCAATACCTATTTCTCCAGTGAGGGGAAATTCAGAGGGTTTTCCTCCACGTAGCCATAATCCCTTGGAATGAAACAGTACGTCTTCAGTGCGTTTTGTGTTAGCGGCCGCCCATGATTTCTGCCACCCTGAGTCGGTAAACATGCCAAACGCAAAATAGCCTTTTACACTAAACCATCCCTTTGTGCCCCAAAAGGGGGCGTATTCAGATATCCCGATTCTCAACTGAGGGATTGGCATTGCATTACCTGAATACAGTAGATTGCCGGAAGACAGACGTGGATCATTAAAGTCGCCATAGATCTCTTTACTTCCTAACATGACGGTTAAAGAGCGATAGTTGAGCTCTCCATATAATTGATGAATAGAGAATGGAGCAGTCATTCTCCATCCTCCTACAAGATCAATGCCACCTCCCCATGAAAATCTTTTTGATCTGTTGAGATCTCTAAAAACCGCTCCCCGAATGTAGCCGTTGTCCTTACGTGGAGAGCCAAGTCCCTGCAAGTTATTCATCAGCCAAAAAGGAGTGTTCTGCCCGGATGAAAAAGTGGCCCTCCCTTCCGCAAGATACCTTATTGAATCAAGGCGCTCTCCTTTTGCCAATGGTGATGAACCCATTGTAAGCATGAATAAAAGAGCAATTTTGAGAGATTTAAAATATTGTTTAACTATGATAGACATAGGGTTGTCAGGCACAATTGGTAAATAATTAAATTGAATGCAAAGTTAGTCAAAAATAATGGATTAATTCAATAAAATATTAAAAAAAACGTTAGAAGAGAAGTAAAGGACCCTGAATCTTTGATAATATATTTTTTAGCATTAACTTTGCAAAAAATAACATATGCTTCAGAATCCTTACCTCAGAAAAGGGGATGTCTCCTTGACTGTCTGTCTTGATCTTACGATCATGCCATTGATAGAAATGGATTTTGCTTAAACCATTACATATCAAGCGCGCAGAGTGGGTGAGTAGGTATCTAATTAAACAGCATAAAAACAAAAGCATCATGATAGATATAAAAATGAGAAGTAGATTCCAACTGCTGGGACAGATCGCAATAGCCGCATTATTGTGTATTGTCTTTGCCGGGTGTAAAACCCCACAGAATGTGGCATATTTTCAAGATGTCAATGAGACCGTGCTTCCCCTCTCTCCGACAGCAGGGCAGATAAAGATAGAGCCTTTCGACAAGCTCTCAATAGTGGTCAAGTCAAAAGATCCTGCATTGGCTGAATTGTTCAATCTGACGGTCAACTCCACACGTGTTGGGCAGACATCTAATTTTCAAGGCGGGAATGTCCAGTCACGTTCTTACACCGGGGGCTACGAAGGCATGTCAAATTACACTGTCAATGAAGCCGGCGACATAGATTTTCCGGTGTTGGGGATGCTCCATGTGGCAGGCATGACGCGTGGTGAACTCGCCGCTTTCATCAAGGGTGATTTGATTGGTAAGAGTCTTGTAAAGGATCCGGTTGTGTCAGTGGAATTTCTGAATATAGGCTTTTCAGTGATGGGGGAAGTGAAGTCTCCCGGAAAATTTGAGCTTAATAAAGACAGACTAAACATATTGGAGGCATTATCCTTGGCTGGGGACCTGGACATACAAGGCCGGAGAGACAATATCTCGGTAATAAGGGAAGGGAAAGACGGTTTGCATACGTATCGAGTGGATTTAACCAATCTTACGGAATTGACACAATCTCCTGCGTATTATGTGAAACAGGGCGATATTATCTATGTCGAGCCAAACGATATAAGAAAACGTCAGACTACGGCTAATGGTAACAATGTATTGTCTACCGGCTTCTGGATTTCGGTAGCCTCGTTGCTGACTTCAGTTGTGACAACCGTTGGCGTGTTTGTTGTTAAATGATCTTGTTACACTAAATTCCAAATAAATATGGATACAAAAGCGCAAAGTTCAAAAGGCGAGCAGGATAAAATAGTTGTTGAAGATTTCTCTATGCAAGACTTCCTTAAATTGTGTGTCAGGAAGTGGATATGGTTTTTGATATCTTTGGTTGTATGCTGCGGACTTGGCCTACTGTATGTCTATTGTCAGCAGCCTGTGTATGAACGTTCGGAAGAAATCTTGATAAAGGATCAGGAGAGTGGCGGAGGTGTGGCAGATATTTCATCTGCATTTGCTTCGTTAGGGCTTGTGTCTAGTAATACAAGTGTCTACAATGAGTTGATTTCTCTGAAATCTCCTGCAGTAATGCTTGAGGTTGTAAAACGCCTTAACCTTGACATGAATTATAATAAGAAGGGTTTTCTACATCCTACAACTTTATATGGTACCTCTTTGCCGTTAAATGTTGAGATGGAGGACATCGATGAGCAGGCAGGGGCAGGTTTCAATATGAAAGTTAAACCTGATGGTACTGGAGAAATGTATAAATTCTATAAGTATGTAGAGGGTAATAAACAGAAGCTTGAGGGTAAAATTGCCTTTTCTGCGGGGTCTGCAGTTATAGAGACTCCAATTGGTAAAGTGAGACTTATTCCTAATAATACTTATTCGAGTTCTTCAGTTGATGAAGAAATAGAAATTGCAGTTAGTAAATCATCTCTCCAATCCACAATAGAACTCTATGTGAGCAAGCTGAATGCAGATCTTGTAGATCAGGATGCTGATGTAATTGGACTTTCAATTAAAGATGTTTGTGTCCAAAGAGCGGTAGATATCCTCAATACGTTATTGCAGGTATATAATGAAAATTGGGTTGAGGATAAGAATAAGATGGCTGTGGCTACCTCGGCATTTATCGATGAACGTCTGATGACAATTCAGGCAGAATTAGGTGATGTTGATAAAAATATTGCTGAATATCAATCCGCAAATAAAATGGCAGGTCTTGAATCTAGTCTTGAGTATAGTGCCCAATCCTCAATAGCTATTGATAAGGAACTGGTGGATTTGAATAATCAATTAGAGATAACTAAGTATTTGCGGGATTATCTTGCTGACTCCCATAATGCCAACACTATTCTTCCTGTTAATACCGGTATTGATAATCCTGTCCTTGAAAGAGTCATTACTGATTATAACACAATACTCATAGCAAGAAACAATCTTTTGGAGAATTCATCTGAAAGTAACCCTTTAATAGCGGATTATGATGCTGAGCTTAAAAGTCTTCACCAGTCAATTAGTCAAGGTGTCACTAATCAGATAAATAGTATCAGCACAAGTCTTAAAAATGTTAAGCAGGAGAAAGGCCGTAATGATAGTAAGGTTGAGTCCACCCCTCTCCGTACTTTACCATTGCTTTCTGAGGGCAGACAGCAGAAGGTTAAAGAGGAACTTTATATATTCCTTCTTCAGAAACGTGAGGAGAATCAGTTAAGCCAAAAATTCACAGCTGATAATGTCAGGATAATTACTCCTCCTATGGGTTCTCTTGATCCGGTTTCTCCAAGGAAGAAACTCATAATGATTGTGGCACTGTTTATAGGATTTTGTATTCCTGTTTCCTTTTTGTATCTTCAAGAAGCGTCAAACACAAAAGTCAGGAGTCGTAATGACCTTGACATTGTTAAAATTCCATTTGCCGGCGAGATTCCTCATGTGGGTAAAAAGACCAAGCTTAAGGTTAATACAGACGTGAGACATCGGAGTATCAAGGACGAAAAGCCACCCTTGGCGGTTGTGGAAGAGGGCAAACGGGATGTTGTCAATGAAGCGTTCCGTGTTATTAGAAGCAACATTGATTTCATGGCAGTAAAAGATAAGGGCTGTGAAGTGATAATGCTCACTTCGTTCAATCCTGGCAGTGGCAAATCATTTATTTCCTATAACCTTGGATTAAGTTTTGCGTTAAAGAAAAAAAGAGTCCTGATCATAGACTGTGATCTTCGTCATGGTTCCTCTTCAATGTATGTTGGACTTCCACCGAAGGGTATAACAAATTATCTTACAGAACAGACAGGTGATTGGGAGTCTTTAATAGTAAAGTCACCAGCCAATCCATATTTATCCATTCTTCCTGTAGGCAAGATGCCGCCAAATCCTGCAGAATTGCTTGAGAATGGTCGTATAGCTAAGATTATTGAAGAGGCCAAGCATGAATATGACTATATTATTCTTGATTGTCCTCCTGTCAATATTGTTGTAGACACACAGATTGTGGGACAGTATGCCGATCGAACATTATTTGTTGTCCGTGCTGGTATGCTTGAGAAGAGTGCACTCAAGGAGCTTAATGACTTCTATGAAGAGAGAAAATTCAAACGGATGAGTGTAGTTCTTAATGGTACAGAAGCTGTTCATAGTCGTTATTATACATATGGTAATTATCAAAATCTTGCTAATTAATTTGATTAATTAATAGGAATGTGGCCTTTTAAGAGAAAAATAGTGACTTTGAAGGAGTCAGGAATATTTGACGAATTCACCGATTGGCATTCTCATATCCTTCCAGGAGTTGATGACGGTGTTAAAACTTTGGAAGAATCGTTGGAAGTGCTCAAGGCTTATGAAGACTTAGGCATAAAAAAGATTTGGCTTACTCCACACATAATGGAGGATTATCCTAATACTCCACAGGAATTAAAGAAAAAATTTGAAGAGTTGAAAGCTAATTATGATGGAGATATAGAGCTGAGACTTGCCGCTGAGAATATGCTTGACTCCCTTTTTGAAGAGCGTCTTGAAAGTGACCTTCTTCTCCCTATTGGAGAAGAAGGTAACCATGTGTTGGTTGAGACATCGTATTATACCCCGCCATATGGTATGGATGATATGCTGGAAAAATTGCGTAAAAAGGGTTATTTTGCTATTTTGGCCCATCCTGAGCGTTATAGATATATGGACCAGAAAGACTATGAACAATACAAGGAAATGGGACTTCTGTTTCAGATGAATTTCCTGTCTCTTGTAGGAGGATATGGTGAGACAGCCCAAAAGAAAGCCGAATGGCTGCTTTCTAAGGGAATGGTAGATGTCATTGGAAGTGACATACATAACCTTCCCAGCGTTATGAGCAAAATATTAGAAAGTCCGAAGAATAACACTATTGTGGACCATCTGCTCGTTGTGAGCAGGCAGAGTGGCATAGCTTAATAAACGATGTCAACTTCCCTACGGAAAACCACATTAAACGGAGTTGTCTGGAGCATGACCGAAAGGTTTTCGAGCCAGATTATTATGTTTGTGATTATAATGATCATGTCCCGTCTTTTGAATGACAGTGATTATGGTCTTGTGGGAATGTTGACTATCTTTATAGATATTGCACAGAATCTTGTTGATTGTGGGGTGTCACAAGCGTTGATACGTAAGCAGGATATAACAGATAGGGATTGCTCCACAGCATTCATTTTCAACATGGGATTGGCGGTCGTATTATATATTATCCTATTTTTTTGTTCTCCCATGATAGCTGACTTCTATGACCAACCGCAATTGACCTCACTTACACGTGTAATCTCTTTGAGCATTATAATAAATGCTTTTATAATGGTTCAAAGATCTCTTTTAAGTATAAAGATAGATTTCAAAACGCAAACAAAGGCTTCTTTGGGGGCCGCTATAGTATCTGGCATTGCCGGGATAACTATGGCTTTTTATGGGTTGGGAGTGTGGTCAATTGTTTTTTTTCAATTGTTAAATTTGCTGGTGGGCAGTCTCCTGTTATGGTTTATGGAGTCTTGGCGTCCTCGATGGGAATTTTCAATGACATCATTTAAATATTTTTTTCGTTTTGGCTCCAATCTGACAGTGGCAGGAATTATGCAAACCATTTATAGGGATATGTATCTCGTAATCATAGGAAAATTTTATGGTACGGCTCCTCTTGGTTTATATACCCGTGCAAATCAAATAAGTGCTTTCCCGTCTGGAAATATAAATGCCATTCTTCAGAGAGTGACCTACCCTGTGCTGTGCCGGCTTCAGGATAATCCGTTTCGTCTAAAAGATGCTTTTGTCAGGCTAATAAGAGTTATTGCATTTTTAGTCTTTCCCATGATGACTGGTTTGGCGGTGTTAGGAGAGCCATTTGTCAATGTCATGTTAGGGAAAAAATGGGAATTTGCTGGCACACTGCTTTCTGTTTTGTGTCTATCAATGATGTGGATTCCTGTAGATACAATGAATCTGAATCTTCTTCAGGTAAAGGGACGAACAGATTATTTCTTAAAGTGTGAGATATGGAAAAAAATATTTGGGATAGGAATTTTGGTAGTGACTATACCAATGGGACTTTTAATAATGTGTTGGGGACAAGTTATTAGAGCTCTGATAGATATGGTAATAGATACCTATTATACAGGGAAACATTATAATTTAGGCTTAATAAAGCAAATAATGGAGCTTGTGCCATCCATGTCTTATTGTGTGATTATGGTTTCTGCAGTATATGGGGCAACCGTCGCTATAGAGTCAGATGGACTTAAGTTAATAGTGGGTATTCCCGTAGCTATCATTACTTATTATTTAGCTGCCCGAATTACATCTTCACGAGATTTAAAAGAATGTATTTCACTGATTAAAAAAACACGGAAATGATATATGTAATACCATTGTTGATAATATTAGCGGGAATCTATATGTATGACTACCGCCAACAGACTCGAGTTAAGTTATTTGTCTGGATTGTGTTAATGGTTATTCTAATATGTATAGCAGGTTTTCGTTATAAAATGGGAACTGATTCAATAAAATATGAGAATTATTACCATTGGCAGCATACATTATCACAATTCAGAGCATACGATTTTAAAGACACGAGATTTGCTCCTCTATATGTCATTGTAACTACAATCTGTCGCTCAATAACATATGATTTCATGCTTGTGCAATTTGTCGTTGCTATAATGGTGAATTGTTCTATTTTTTATTTCTTCTGGAAAAACTCAAAACATATCTTCTTTGCGGCTTTACTGTATTATATTACTATGTACACTACATTTAATATGGAAGTGCTACGAGAAGCATTGGCGGTGAGTGTGTTCTTATGGGCATGGCCTTGTTTCAAGAAGGGCAAGTGGCTTAAATATTATTTATATTGTCTTGTAGCATTTTTATTTCACATCTCAGCCTTAGTCATGTTCTTGCTCCCGGTATTTTATTTGCCATGGCTTAGGTGGTTCTTCACATTCGGAGCCAGGACCTGGATAATATGTATTGGTGTATTAACACTGTCGTTTGTCATGCAGTTGTTTTTCTTTGATTTTATCCAAATGTTAGCAATAACAGAAAATATTGCCGAACGTGCACAGGTGTATTCTAAAACGGAGCTTTCTGGTGCCACTCTTAATCTTCTCGGAGTTGTAACCCAATTGATAAAGTATATGGTATATCCACTATTGGCTCTATATTTTATTAATAAGAATTTCGGGCATAATAGGCAGGAAAAACAAGAATTTCAGCCTCAGGAATTCATGACCTTGATGGCTATATATGTTGCTTTGTTAGCTGTGGGTATTACAATATTCTTACGATATAGAAATTATTTTCATATATTTGCAATTCTTACCATGAGCGATTGGATATTTACTACAATTAGATTCGGAGGTAAGTCAGTAAGATTGAAATTAGTTTATTGGGTTCTATTGTTTGCGCCTTTGATCGGATTGCAAATAACATATTATTGGAGTGATTTCAATAAAAGTGGCTCTATCAAAAATTATATGATGTATTATCCATATTCAAATAGATTTGATGAGAAGATAGATCCCCAAAGACAGCGAGCAATTAGTTATAGTAGGAACTTATAGGATTATTCAAATGACATCACCTACCAATATAGGAGAACCAATTAGAAGAGAACTGAACACAGGGATTACCAAGAAGACGCGTATAGAGTTTATAGATCTTGCGAAAGGAGTTTGTATTCTGTTAGTTGTCATTGTCCACGTAATTCCTGAATTAGATACGCCATTGGAATTCCTTGCGTGTCTCCGCATGCCACTTTATTTTTGTTTGTCTGGACTCTTTTTTAAAGACTATGGAGGCCTCAAGCACTTGACAATTAAAAAGGTTAATAAGATTTTGATCCCATTTGTAGCATGGTATTTAATTGGATATTTAATCTATTATGCATGTAGGATATTGATAAAATCGCAAACTATCGCTACTTTCAGCGTAAAAGACTTGATGATTTCAAATGAGATTTACAATCTTCCAGTATGGTTTCTGTTGTGTCTGTTTTGGAGCAATCTTATCTTTTATTTCATATCTCGCTTGTCTCGGGTATGGTATCAACAGTTTGTGTTGATTATGCTAGTTGCTGCCATAGGATACATAATGTCAATTAATGATATTTTTAACTTTTTATATTTAGGATCATCTTTAACTTGTATGCCGTTTTTCTATCTTGGATATGCTTTAAAACAGACGATGTTGCTCTATCCTTCTACAAATAAGGTGAAAGATATAATCATAATGACACTATGTTTAGTGATAGCTTTTCTATTCCTTTTGGTTCCAGAACATCCACCGCGTATTGTCTATTATACTAACGAAATCAGATATGGGAATCCTTTACAAATATATTTGGGGGCTGCCATATTCGTGGTTGGAGTGTTATTATTATGCAAAATTATTGGACATATTCCTTTTGTATCCTGGTTAGGGAGATATTCCATAATAGTCCTTGTCACCCATATGTGGTTAAAAGATATAACAGGAAGACTTCTTTTAAAATTTTGGGGTAATACGGATATAGTTTTTTTGGAATTGATTAATTTAGGAATTATTATTCTCCTGATGATATTGGTAATTCCGTTCTGCATCAAGTATCTGCCTCATATTACTGCCCAGAAAGATATTTTTCCTGTCAAAAATAATAAGACTCCAGATGACACACAAAGAGATTTATGACATTCTTAGACACACTAAAAGCATTAGGTTCTGGACTTACCCATTATTCGTTGAAATATTTGAACCCATCTTTCTGCAATAAGCGGAGGGTTGAATCTTTGAATACTCTCAGAGGCAGAGTGCATCATTGCTATGCGTCGTGTTTCATCGTTAGCTATTTGTGATAGGGCGCTTGACATTTCATTAGGATTTGGAGAGGTTATGATGCCAGTATGTTCATTGATGATTTCATGACAGGCTTCAAAGGTGTCATAAACTAAAGGAATACAGCCATAAGCCAAAGCCTCCGCCAGAACCATAGGCCATCCTTCATATAAAGAAGTCATACATAAAAATTTTGCCTTTGAATAGAATGTGGCAACATTTTCCTGATTACCAGCGAAAACTAAGTTTTTGCATTTAGTTTTCAATGCATAATTTTCAAAAATATTTCTGTGGGGTCCATCTCCTATGATAATAGCTTTCCAAGTGGGATTCTGGTAATGAAAGTCTTTCCATACATCGATAAATCCCTTAACATTCTTTTGAGGATCAATTAATCGTCCAACAAAAATAACTAGATTATCCTTGATAAAAGACTCTTCTTTTGGCTGAGAAAATGTATTAGGATTATTAATTGCTCCAATTTTTGTCATATCAATATTGGGACAGTATTTTTTTAGTCTAGGAATAAATTTCTCTGATAATAAAAGAAATTGATCAGAGTTAGTTACAATTGACTTGTAGAGATTAGCAACTTGTCTTTTTCTAAATGATTGATAGAGAGTTGGAAACAACATACCAAAATGTTTGACTAATTTTCCTTTTAAGTCAGTTGGATAGGAGTGGGTTAGTTCAATATTGGCACATCCGAGGGTTGGGAATGGGCGATTGTGAAGTACAGTAATGATAGGAATTCCCGTTTCCTTGATGTAAGGTAAAAGATTTAAGGTAGAAAAAATGACACTCTGATTGATTACAATTTCAACATTATTTTTCAATAGGATATTTTTCAAAACCTGTTTAGAATCTGGTGCAAGTCCGTTGAAACAAATTTGTTTATGGAAAGAACTGGCATTTTCATTTCCATCTGAGGTAGAAATGAATAGAACCCGGTGTCCCATTCTTTGGAATTCATTTGCCAGTAACATTGTTACTCTCTCGATTCCTCCAGCATTTTGTCTAATAGGAGTTTCAAATAAAAATGATATATTCATCTAATAAGTATTTAAGGTTATGAAACTGTGATTGGGATAGAATACTTGTCTTCATCATTAAACATTCGAGTCATGCAATATTCCCATCTTTCCCATTATATAAAACTATAATCTGTTGAATTGTGTTTTCAACGGAGTATTGATGAATAATATCATCCTTATTAAATTCTTGTTTTTGAAAAGATGTATAACTTTGAATGCACTTTACCCATGCGTGAACACTTTCAGAAAGAGGTAGGGAATGATAAAATGATGAAGCTTTTGCATCGGATGGTATACCGGAAGAGGCTATTACTGGCACTCCGGCAGCTTGAGCCTCAATGAGTGTAAAGGGGAGGCCTTCGAAGTGAGACGGCATAACTATAACGTCAATAGCTTGTAATAGCTCGTCCACATCATTCCTTCTTCCTAAAAAAAATATCTTTTTTGTCAACCCTAGAAATGAAACTTTTTCTTTCATTTGGTCAAACAACTCGCCTTCTCCAACAAGCAATAATACAGCATTTGGATTTATTTTTACCAATTCATTGAATACATCTATAAGAAAAGAATGGTTTTTAATCTCATTAAAAGTGCCGATATGACCTATAATAAAACTATTCTCCAATTGAAAAATTTTTCTAACCTTATTTCTTATCTCAGGATTAAATTTGAATTTATTCAATTCTATTCCATTAGTAATGATATGACATTTCCCAAATGCTTTTGAATTTCTGAAAGCCCATTCTCGAGCCTGGTCTGAACAAGCGAGGAAGTGAGTGGCGACATTTGAAACTCTAATTTTATTAATGTAATGAAAAAGTTTGTTATGTAAACCAGTACATCCAGTGCTGTGGGAATGTATAATCCTGGTTGGAATACCATATTTTTTTGCATAATAGAGTGGCGCAAGAGAAGTAAGACATCCCAAGTTCATATGTATGACATCATAAACCCTTGCCTTACTTTTAAAAAATTTATCTAAGGTTCTATGGTAATTTATAAATCCATCTCTTCGGGAAGGCAAGGAATATATTTTGCTCCCTAATGAAATTATTTCGTCATAGAATCCTTCTTGACTATCAGTAAATGTTAAGAAATCAAACATATATTTTTCCCTATCTATATTTCGAAAAACATTCATTATGAAGGTCTCAGTACCATTTTTCTTTAGCTGAGCCACGACTTGAAGGATTCTTTTCATTTTGCGGAAGAATATATTATTATAATTTATTGGTTGCCAAGGTATGCAAGACTATAGGGTATGTCCTTACCTACAGAGGCTGTAACTCTATAACGGGTTTTTGGTTTAATTTATTATTGCTATAGAACTATTGGTAGCAAATGAAAAATTTTATTATGTGAAATAATTAATGTAATTTTGCAATGATTAGTATTCCTAATATGTAATTAGATGAAAATGAAAGAGAGAAAAGTACATAGCATAACTTTGGGGGTTGCTATGTCAATTGGAATGTTGATAGCAGCAACCTCTTATTTTTTTAGTGCTAAAGCAAAAGAAAGCGGAGAAGTCCTTCTCCCTTCCAAGACATTATATTCGGAAAGGGTAATGTATCCAACTCCTGGTGAGATAACTATCGGAGCGGCTACGGCAATTCCCCAGTATTTACCACTTACGCGTAAGGCATATGAGGATGTAGTGGATTGCGGTTTTAACATTATGTCGCAATATGCTACTCCAGAAAAATATGATAGCATCCTTCCATTAATAGAGGGATTGAATTTGAGGTTAGCTGTTTCCAACTCAGCACTAAATAGAAAGAACAATGTTGAAGTGGTTAAAAAGTTTAAAGCTTCAAAACAGTTGGCGTGTTGGACATTTGATGATGAGCCACTTTTTGAAAACTTAAAGACCTTAAGTGACTATTATCACCAATTAGTTAAGGCTCAGCCAGATAAGCTTATATTTTTAAATTTGATAGGCGCTCCGATTAAACAATTTATAGGTAATAGTCCCAACTATGCTGCCTATTTGGACACAATTGAACATTATTTCCAGCCTATGGTCTGGGCATACGATCTTTACCCTTTGTCGATAAAAGACGGAAAGGTGAGAGTAGCTCATGATATTTTTTACTCGGATCTTGAAATAGTCTCAAAAAAGGCAAGGACAACAAAACGCCCTTTTTGGGTATATTGCCAAGGTATGGAGTTTAAAAATAGTGTTGTATATCGTCCTGCCGCGACTATACCATATTTACGATTTGAGGCATTTTCTGCGTTGGCTTATGGTGCGCAAGGCATAATATATTGGACCTACGGACAAAGATATGATGGAGGTACGGAACATTTCTTATCCGCTTTGGTTAGTCTAAAGGGAGAAAAGACTAAGGCATGGTATGCTGCCAGACAGGTTAACAGTGAGATAAAAGCATATAATGATGTATTTTATAAATGTGAATTTGTGGATTGTCAACACACAGGGGCTAAGGTCTATCAAGACACAAAGAAATTGATAGGTAAATTTGGTCCATTAGATAGAATTGAAAGTGGAGATGACGGGGTACTCGTCTCATGGTTAAGGAATAGAGGCAAAGATTATCTTGTGATTGTTAACCATAACCCATTAGGAAAACAGACGGTTAGACTGACGTTTAATAAGAATAATGAAGCAATTAGATTAGAGATGGATAAGAAGACAAATAACATACAAAATATAAAAACAGGTATTAAAGAAAAGATAATACTTCCGCCGGGAGGATATGTCGTCTATGAATGGAGAAAGTGATATAATTAAGAACAGGTTCCTATACAATAGCTATTGTATAGGAACCTGTTCTTAATTATATCACTTAAATACTTTTAGTATAGACCTTTCTCAAGGCGATCTTTCAAAAAGTTAACACGCTTGATAAGCCAATTTTTTAAATTAATAATTTCAGTGACATGCTCTTTCGAATTAACTCGTGCAGCCCATTCGAAGTCTTCACTCTCATTCCACCGGAATCCATCTAAGATTGCTGATTGGCGAATGGTTTCGGTATAAAAATCAATGAAGTCAAGCATCTCAGGATATATACTTTCAAGGAACCATTCAAATCTCTCTTTATATAAATCTTTGAATTTTTGCGTATTAGTTAGAGCCAAGAGAAATGAATTAAGAGCTATTGGATATTCCCAACTGGCTTCATGATAACTGCCATCATCATTAAGAGTGTATAGATTATAGCATGCATCAAAGTCCCACACTGGTCCAAAAGTATATTTAGATTCAGGAGCAAGATCCTTTTTGTGGATATATAGACTCTTGGGTATGGCAATTTCATTATTCCTCACCACATTGTTCACAATCAGATAGTTGATAAAACTCTCCATGTCAAAAACTTCTTCTCCTTTACCCTCATAGGCAAGTTTCTCGGCTTTGTTAAAATCTTCTGCCCATAAAGCCAAGCGATCTTCAGGTGTTAGCCCAGTGGGATCATCTTCAAACAACTCGTCGAAATCAGGATCTTTGACCATAACAGGCAAATCGTATGTGGCGGAATAAAATTTGTAGTTCTCGTCAAATGTATTGTCAAGTTCAAATAGAATACCCTGAGTCTCATCTATATCGACACTCGTTGAGTTGATTCCAACCTTTTCGGTAAGGAGATAAAGGCCGGTGTATTTACCATTGATAAAAACATCTACCGGGAGGAATGAGTTAGTATAAGGAGTCTCCAACTTTTTTGCCAACCATAATGCAATGGCATTTTTAGAATGGGTTGGGTCAATATAATTTGCCAAAAGCACATAATTCTTCGACTTTTTGA
>CAZQSD010000016.1:29021-30787 GCA_964595885.1 uncultured Sangeribacter sp. | reverse complement strand
AGCGTTTAGGCGATGCTTAGCAGGGAGCGGCGATAGGCAGAGGGAGAGATGCCGGTGGCTTGCTGAAAGAGCTTATAGAAAGTCGTGAGGGAATTGAAACCCACCTCAACCGCAGTGTCTTTTATAGGCACCTCTATCCGCTCCTTGTCAGAAAGAGCCTTCAGAGCCTCACGGATTCGGAAAGAGTTGACATACTGAGAATAGTTCATGCCGGAATTATCCTTAATCACCTGGGCTAAGTAGGTGGAATTAGTCTTCAGCTGCTCCATCACCTCCTCGCGGGTAAGCAAGGGATTGCGGAACATGCCCTCCTTCTCCATCAATGTCTGCAAAGCCTCAAACAAACGTTTCGACTTTATCTCTGCCATTGAATAGGTGCCACTCCCCTTCTTCTCCTCCTCTTTGGGCTCATCAGCTTTCTCATTCTCTTCCACAACGGGCGAGGCTGCAATGTCAATTTTAACCGGCTTTTGGTTCTCCAACTGACTTTCAAGCTCATGAATCCGAGCTTTATATTTCTCTTCTTCCTCTAACATTGCCACGTTTTGCTGCACGATGTGGCGATACAGCTTATTGCGCCGACGCTGATTAAGGATAACTATCACTATTGTAGCGATAGCCAGTAGCAGCAGAAGACTAAGAAAAACAGATAATCGGCTCGTGTAACGCGCCTTCTCCTCGGCAAGCTGCCGCTCCTGTTCCTGATGAATCACGTCAAGGGTAAGCTTTCGCTCGTTTACCATTCTCTGGCGGTCGGTCTGTCCATTGCTCTCGGAAATATCAAAAGCCTGACGCATATAATTTAACGCTTTGTTGTCAAGACCCATGGCTGAATAATTTTCCGCCATCAGTTTGTAAGTCTTGCCAAGCGACGGATTGGAGGCATTATTCTTTGCAGCCTGTTCCGCCTCCAGAAGAATCGCATTCGATTCAGCATATTTCCCTTCCTTATTATAGTTCTCACCCATAAGATATAGTAAATCAGGAAGATAAATAGGCTGTTTTTCTGCCATGACTGCTTTAATAGCTTTTAAAATGGCATTAGATTCTGCCGTCTTTTCAAAATGAGTCAGAATCGTGGCATTCAATAGTTTTAGACGGTCACGGTCGGCATAGCCGTGATCCTCTCCAATCTTTTCAGCCCTTATGATATAATCAGACGCAGCGTTATACTCACCTTTCAGTATTGCGAACTCTGCCAAGTTAATAAGTCCGCTATAGGTGTAGTGAATTTCGTTTGTCTTATTTCCATATTCATATGTGCGCATTGCATAGTGTACGCCGGATGTGTCATTCTGAAGCAATGCAATATTGGCAAGGTTGGCAGACGCGCTCCCTTCCATATCATAACAGTCAAGGCTTTGCAAAAGATAGTGCTGGGCAAGATAATAGTTGGAGTTGACGCTTGCCTCATATATGCCTAAACAGTTTAACGCTTTTCCAAGCAGAGTATCGTTATCATACTTTTCAGCTATGCTTCGGGCTTCGTTAAGATGATAAAGCCCGGATTCTGAATCTCCCAAAAACAATTCCGAGGCTCCGAGGAAGAAATCCGCATTCCCAAGCATCCGGTCATCTTTATTTTTAATACTGTGTTCCCTTAGATCTTTAGCCAAGATTTGGGCTTTACGAAAATCTCTCCTTTTCATAGCGTCTGAACACATCTGCCGCAATTCCTCAGTTGGAACAGACGCATTATCGCCAAAGGCTGTCAGCCATGTCGTCAGAATTATAATCGAGGTCAGAAAAAATCTCATGATGTCTTT
>CAZQSD010000016.1:0-28921 GCA_964595885.1 uncultured Sangeribacter sp. | reverse complement strand
TTCACACCCTCTGTAGGCTCTGCGAGGCGACGGCCCATCAGGTCATAGCGGGCAACCTCAACTACACCCTCAGCAACCTCAACGGCATCAACACCGGTAGTGGTGCGCGGTGAATAGTAATAAGTGAATCTATAAGAATATTCTGGCATCCACTCATTATTGCCATCCCAATACATTGGATTCTCGTAAGCTATACTCTGAAGAGTTTTATTCTCATAATAAAGATGCCCTTTATTACTATCTGGCCACATAAAAATATTAGCTGTATCAGCATCAAAGTCATATTCAGTCTCCCAGGCACTTGTCATGTTACCATCAGATTGCAGATAATCATAGTTGACATATCCAATCATTACGTCACGGGGACCCCATGTAAAGCAATCAACATGTTTTAGACGCCAGCCTTCATCTTCTTCTGAACCACCGCCAACCCAGTGACGGCCCTCAATAGGAGTCTCATATCCGAGTGTGGGATTAAAGTCGTCAGGATAAATAAAACGCTCTTTTGATGGTGGTCTACGTTCACCATTTGCATAGTAGTAATAATCTCCCCCAAGGAACCAATTATATTCGTCTACATAACGGAATTCCTCTTGCTTAGGCATCCACTCGCCATTATTTTCATTATAAGCACAGTAGTAAACCTCTGATCCAAATTTATTTATGTGACGTATATCCTTTGAATAAGGAGCAAAACTTCCATCACTTTTTACAGAACCTTGCATATAGGTTATCTCCGTTTCTCCGTTCTCAAGTACTGTATATGAATTAGTCATTCTATAGTAGTTCACATACTCACCACTCTTGCTTGTAAACACATTACCTACAGTATTGCGACCATATTCATCATACTCATATGTTTCGTATTGATTGTATTTCATATCACCCCAGGGGCCCCAGCTTTCAGCACCAGACCAATCTTGCTTTTCGCGATTCCAATAAAGTCTCTCCTTCTTTATGAGGAAGGCAGCGTCATTATAAGTGTATACACTCTTATAGTATTTCACCCATTCACCATCGATCCACTCATACTCTGCCTGTTCAGCGTCATCACCATTCTGTGTGTATTCAAAGCTCTGACCACCATAGTAGCCTTCTGTGTCGCCAACCCAATCATTAGTGGCAGCATCCCACACGTATGGGAAGTAAGAAGTCATATAATTCATCTCATTGTAAGTGGCAACATTCTTCTTAACAGGAACCCAGTCATTTACGTCACCTTCAGTCCAGAGATAGTATTTTTCTTCTAAGGTGTTACCATTAGTATCGAGCTCATATTCTCCTTTCTGAAATGGTGTCCATTCTCCTTCAGCATCCATAAGGTATGCAATCTGGAGATTATACTGGCTAGAGTCTCCGTTATAGCCATACTCCATACGCTGACAGCTATAAGGATCTGTGACATTGGTCATTTCAGCTGAAATCACTCTTCCCTGAGCGTCATATTCGTATTCATAATGCCCAGCGTATTGGAAACCATTTCCATCAGTAGCAGGAATATAGTTACGGCACTCGAGAGGACGCCCATTCTCTGTGAACTCAAACGTCTGCTTGCTCATAGGAGCCCCTGTGAGATAGGTTCCTACCACTGAGTCCATCTTCTCTCCAGCCTCACTGCTTGCAGGGGCAAAGTTGGGAAGAGAAGGGTCCTCGGCATTCCAGCCGATGAAGCGGCTTGGTGTACTGCGTTTCTGGGCTGCCTTCTTCAGTGCCACTGTGGGATCCTGCGGAAGCTGACGCGCATTTACGTCCTTGCCTGCCACCTCACGGGGTGAAATGTGTTTCACGAAGCCTTTGAACTCGATGTTGCCAATCTCTACGGCTGATGCTGTGCCGAACATTGTGGCGGCTGTCAGGCATGCGAATCCGAATTTTGTAAAGTCAGTTTTCATTGTTTATTTAGTTTTAGTTTATAGGTTTTGGTTTATAGTTTATAGGGGATGGAGGGCACATAGGATAACCTCATAATCTTATAGCTCCACAACATCACAATCTTACAACCTTTTTAGGTAGGTTGCCTTTGCGGACAATGTAGATGCCCTTGGTTGCCCCTGATTCAGGGACTTTTCTTCCCGAGAGATCAAACCATTCCTCATTGGCCTTGGTTTCCGTAGTGGTCATCGTGATGTTAGTGGGTACTTCCGAGGGTACGAAGCGGAACATCTCCGACGGACGTGATTTCTCCGTAGCGTTAAATGCGGTGACCATGAGGCCGTATTCTTTTTCTGCCTCAAGACCCTCTATCTCAATGGTAGTCAGGCCGGAGGTGGGAACCGCTATGTAAGGTTCACAAGGAATTCCCTCAAGTCTGCTCACTGATGCCACCACGTCATCAAGAATCATGTATCCGCTTGATCTTTTAAATGTAAGGATCACCTTCTCTATTGAATCCGGAAACTCGATTGCCTCAACATTTCCCGTGGAAGAGGCTTGGAGCGTCTGCTCTATGATCACTTCGCCATCACCGTTGAATGCTTCAAGATGAATATTGTTGGAATCAATCTGTGAGAACTGGTAGAAGGCAAGCGAGGAGATCTCACACCCGTGATAGCTTATCTCAAGGAAGTCGGCGTCCCTCTCAAACTTAAGTGCCGGAGATTTCTTACCAAATACAGGCTTTGACATCTTGGTAGAGTTAGTTGACCATCCTTCCGGCATTCCTGCCACACCGTCCTCAAATCCGTATGAATACCCGACCGGCTCGCCATATTCCATACGGTAGAGGGTAGCCTCATAATTCTCTGCACCTTCCAATGCTTCCCAGGCCGCCTCAAAGCGCCCGTAGCCAATATAGCTGACGCTCAGACCTTGTGGGGCACTCTCAAAGAACTCGAGAAGACCGGTGCTTACTGTCAGGGTGGCTGCCTCTGAGACGTATGACCCTGCGTTTGCCGTCATCACCACCGTGTAGTCAGACATGGGTGCCAACCCACATACCTCCAGGCTCCCTGCCTCGTCAAAGGATAACTGGCTAAAACCCTCCACGGGCTCTCCCTCGGAGTCATAGACTGAAAGAGAATATCCCAGTGCGTCCGTACCCGCATTCCAAGCAATGTTGAACGATGTGCCATGCACTCCGCTGACTGTGATCTCCGGTGTGGCGGGAGTAAACCCAGTGCCGCTAAGAATCACCATTGTCTCTTCCGGAAGCTGCACAACATGGTCGAATGAGAAAAGGGTTTCTCCATTCCATGCGACGAAGTCAAACTTCGTTACCTTTCCACTACCGGGGAACACGTCGCCGTGGAAACTAGTGGCGTTTTCTGTGCCGTCTGCCTCGACCACGTCAACATGCTGGTGCACCGGGTCATTGTTAATGTGATTGCTGTGCCATAGCTCGTCAACCATGTCAATGTGCCACACGAGCAAACCCTCGGCGGGGAGAGTGGAGTCCCACCCTGTCTTGTTGCGGCGTTCAATTACAAAGTATTCGTCAACGTCACCATCAGGTACCCTCACTACCAGTGCCTCGGAATTATCACTACCCAATACGGGCACTCTCAGTATCCCCTCCTGCAGGGGGTCAACCTCAGTGTAGTTAAGCCAACCTAACTCAGCACGCTCAAAAGCCGAGAATGATGGAGGTGTATTCTGATTATTATTATAGGAGGCAGCTGCCATAGTGTCCCATTGCTCCACACCGCTTCTGCCGGAAGTATAGAGGGTGTCATAGTGGTCTGCCAGTCCAAGCACGTGGCCAAACTCATGCACGAAGGTGCCTATACCGACGGGCTGCCATATCGGTGATGAGTTGAACCTGATCTCGTTGCTGCAGGCATAGTTGTTAATGATCATGCCGTCAAGCTCAAGGTCTATCCCCCAGTTATCCTTAAGGAGACCATTGTGAGGCCATATGGCGTCGCCGATCATGCTGTCAGCCTCACCAAAGCCGGCATAGAAGAAGTATATGCTGTCAACATAGCCGTCATGGTCAGCGTCAAACTGCGAGAAGTCAACTTCATCGTCTATTGCCTTACACGCCTCCACGACCATCTCCCATGCATTGGGGTCAAGTTCAGTGACAGTGTCAGCACCATAGTATGCCACTGTGCCGGGGAGTTGCACGGGACCCACGACCACAAACTCGGGGTCAAACAGTCCGTTTGAGCTGTCAAGGTAGAAGTCACGTGCCGAGCCGTCGGCACCATTGGTATAGGTGAAACCCTCCTCATTAAGCATACCGTCGTAGTAGGCATACGCGTCTTCCATGGAGGAGAACGGCTTGTCGGCAAACCCCACTAAGACCACCAGGGTTTTCTGCCTGCCGATTGTGGGATAGTTGGAGATCCTTATCTTTGCCGGACCGCCTGGTGCTTTATGGCACGCGGCACCCTCACTCCTTAGCACCTGTGCGGGTGCCGATTTTATTCCCGAGGAGGCAATCCATGTCAGCTCGGCTGCAGTGCGCTCATTTATATCGGAGACTCTGAGGCCGCTGCATTTCGACGTGTCCCACGGATTGGCATACTCATAGATTCCCTCCGCATTCTTAACCACGGGAAGATTGTCTGTGGTGACAACTGTAAATCCTGTTTCGTCGCCATACATGCACAGGGTGACAAACGACCCGTCAGGCTGCGCTATCCTGATGGGTTCCGGAATGGCAGGAATTGCATTTGCCATTGGTCCCGAGGAAAGGAGAGTGAGAGTCAGGGCTATGCCCGAAAGTGAGTTTCTTAGTTTGCTCATGGGTGCTTGCGATTAGTTTTTCTGACCGCAAAATTATATATGTATATTCCCAATATAAAATTTTTCGCTTCCCGATTTTTAAATTTTGAAAAATCGGGAAGCGAAAACCGCTGAAATATAATGATTTTTAATAATTGGGAAGTTTAACTTTAAATTTCCCTGTGCTTCTTACTTTATTTCACCAACTCCTGGAGCAGGCGGAGGAAGGTAACCTCGAGGGAGTCGGTGGCGATGCCGGGGTGCGACGGTGAGGTCTGTAGGATTGCGCTCTTGGCAGCCGTCAGCCAGCGATAGGTTTCCTCTATTGGCAATCCCTTTTCTGGCACATCTCTTTTGGAAAACAACGCCACCTGGCGCCGGAGAGTATCAAGATCAGCACAGGGGCAAAACGCCTTTATCCTTGAGTCATTAATACAGATTTCGCTTCGCAACCACCGCTGCCGCTTACACATCATTATCAAACCAATGTTGATAAATTCTCCTCGTTCTACCCTTGGCACATATCTTATCACAGCATACTCATAAAGATTAGCATCAGGAGCAGCCTCTCTTATCTTTTCCGGTGTGTTCTTACTATTCATCTTCCGAGCATCTTTTGCTGTTTAATGGCTTCATTTACGAAAATAGCGGAATTCTTCAGTCGGTCATTAAGGAATTTCCTGTAGACTTCTCTTCGTTCCTCAGCTGAAATCTCCGAGTCTTCCTCCTCCAGCCATACCGCCGGAATCAAATCAACAATCTTCGACAAAGTGCGCGGAGTTATGGCTTGTCGCATAAGTCTGTCCGCCTCCTCCAGACGCGTGGCGTAAGTAAGAAACACATGATGCTTAATATATAGGAATGGATCTAATGCAGATTTCTCCGGGTCGCGCCACGAATGATGGAAATAAAACGACGCACCATGATCAATAAGCCAAAGTTCCTTATTCCATATCATCATGTTTGGATTAAGCCGTGTGCGGTCCACATTGGTCAGGAAGGCATCGAGCCAGACAATCTTAGAGGCAGTGAGGGGATCAATCTCATTTACCGCCGGGTCGAAGGTTGCCGCTCCCGGAAGATAATGCAGACCCACGTTAAGTCCTTCTGAATTACGCAACAGTTCCTGCACCTCCTCGTCAGGTTCGGTGATTCCGAAAAGGTTTGACAGCTTAAGTAGTACCGTCTCCGGCACCTTAAACTTAAATGCCTTCGCTATCATGCTTCCTAAAAACTCCGCTATCAGCGCCTTCTTGCCGTGACCCGCGCCGAGTAGCTTCACAACATATTTGAAGCCGTCATCGGCTTCCCCGAGGGCGGGCAACGACCCGCCTTCCCTCATCGGCAATATATACCGTGTCAATTCCTGTGTACGTAAGTCCATACTTATATAACAACTCTATATCCATCTTTCATAAGACATATCCCTAAAAACATCTATACCCTATCTCCTTTATTTATTATTTTCTGATAGGCGATGCGCGGGGTGCCATCCTGGCAATATATGATGCCGCAGCGGATGAATCCCAACCTCAGGGCACCCTGTTGCATTGTCAGATTATCCGCATGAGTATCGAGACGCAGGTTATCAATTTGACTCCGGCAATATTCAACGCATGTTTTCAGCATCCCTTTGTGTTTACCGGTGGAACCCAGTCTGTGTATAGTGCCGTAAGGCATATCGTTAAGCCATTTCCCATCCTCAATTACCGAATACGTTGGATCTTCACCTATTATGAAAGCGAACGTCATCACTATGTCCCCGTCTGCGTCAACCCCGACATAACTCACTCCTTTATTTATATCTTCCCTGACAGTCTCTCGTGAAGGATAACCGTTTATCCATTGGGTGTTATTGCCGGATGCCCTCATGTATTGTCTTGCAAGGTCATAACAAGACAATATTGCCTCCATATCTGCCAACGTGCTTTTTCTGATTAATATCATTCCTTTGATTCCTTTCTTTTCCTTACCAATTCCATAGCCTCTTTTCCCATAATCTCCTATATATCACCAGAATTTCATTTGAGTCTCCGGGAGGAAGGAGTTGTTTGAAACGACGCATTTTCCTATCCATCATAATAACATTTAATGTCAAACAATCGAAAGTATAAAGATGGTTAGAAATTCACTTCCGATATTTATGCAAATTTAGTCATTTTCTCGTAATCTATCGGTCAATACATCTTTTCTTATCGAAACTTTGTTAACTATATGGGCATCCGCAGCGTATTGTGACAAACGATAATACTGTTTAAAAAGCCTATGCAGATGCCTCCACATCATAAATTATTGTAAATTACATTTATTATGAAAAGTTTTAAACCTAAAGCATGGTTGCTTCCCCAGCCGGTCTTGATAATCGGCACCTATGACAACGACGGCACACCCAACGCGATGAACGCTGCATGGGGCGGCCAATGGGACATGAATGAGATCATGATTTCCCTCGGTTCACATGCTACAACTGAGAATCTTAAGCGATGTGGCGAGTTTACTGTGGCATTCGCTACAAAATCTACTATGGAGGCAGCCGATTTCGTCGGAATCGTGAGCGGGAATAAAGTACATGACAAGATCGCCAAGACAGGATGGAATCAGACTAAGGCAGAAAACGTAAATGCCCCCGTGTTTGACTGCTTCCCTATGACAATGGAATGTCGCGTAAAAGAAAAACTTTATGAATCGGAAAGCGGGTTCTACCTGATCGCAGAGATAGTAAACATTGTTTGTGACGAAGCCTATTTGGCTGAAGACGGCAAACCCGATGTGGAAAAGATGGAGCTTATCACCTTTGATCCCGTCCACAACGGCTACATTGCCCTCGGCTCACGTGTGGGCAATGCATTCCACGACGGCACCGCTCTCAAATAATACTCTTGAAATTTGCTGTTTGATTGAACCATATCTTAAAAAAAATGTAATAATTATAGAGGTGCTTGTGTGCACAGGCATCTCTATTTTATTTTTGCTTCATTGATAATAAAACAACATGTACGATATGGAAAAATCAAAACTCACCACAGCATTGTCAGCCACTCTTGACGGAGCGGGACAAGTAATGTTTCAACAGAGTCCCTGGACCGGTCTGCTATTCCTTGCCGGTATATTCTGGGGTTCATATGAATGCCACACTCCCGCAGTCGCCTGGGGTGCCGTAGTCGGACTCATCGCCTCTACCCTTGCAGGCTACATAATGGAACGCGGCTCAAAAGGGGGCACTCAGGGCCTCTGGGGCTTTAACGGCATATTAGTGGGATGCGCATTCCCGACATTCCTCGCAAACACATGGCTGATGTGGATGGCTTTGATTTTCTGCTCCATGCTCACCACATGGGTGCGCACAGGCATGAATAATTTCCTCGCGCCTTTCAAGACGAATTCATTCACTTTCCCATTTGTGTTCCTGACATGGCTATTCCTACTGTCGTCACGCATTCTTGACGGGCTTGACCCCGTGTCGCTTTCAACTCCGGCACTGACAGAGCATTTCAACCCTGCTCTCGACACATCATTCGGCTCTCTCGTTGTATATTGGCTTAAAGGCGTGTCACAGGTATTCTTGATCAACTCTTGGGTAACAGGCATTTTCTTCCTTGTAGCCCTCGCTGTATGCAGTCGTTGGGCAGCTTTCTGGGCAGCCATGGGTTCTGCCATATCCCTTGCATGTGCTATTCTTTTCAAGGGTGACGGAGCCGACATTGCTAACGGTCTTTTCGGATTCAGCCCCGTTTTGACCGGGATCGCTATCGGCTGCACTTTCTTCAAGCCCAATATCAAATCTGCTGTTTGGGCTGTATTAGCTATCATCGCCACATTCTTCATTCAGGCCGCAATGGATGTAATGATGGAACCGTTCGGACTACCGACACTTACCGGTCCTTTCTGCGTTGCAACCTGGCTGTTTGTCCTTCCCCAATATAAGCTTAATATGGCTGCCAACGGTCATTCCGACTGGGATTCTGAATGGGATAAATTTGTAAATGAGCTGCGTGGGAGCAAGGATAAAAGTGCTAAATAAATTCACTTTGGTAATAAAATAAGTTACGAATAATCATGTCGCCGGCAATCATTGTCGGCGACACAATTATAAACAAAATCAATAATGAATAATAGCTCAGTTAAACCCAAAACCATTGATATGTCTACGATGCCCTTAGGCTTCAGACAAATCAGCATTATGCTCATCGCGTCCCTGGGTCAGTTTATCGGACAAGGACTGGCCACACTCGTCGGAATTGTCATTCCTCTCATCCAGCTTGCGGCTCATCCGGAACTTCCGGCTGCCTTGCAGGGACTTATGGGGTGTATCTCTCTTATCGGCATTATGCTCGGCACTGTGGTGTTCGGCCGCTTGAGCGACCGTTATGGTTATCTCTTTTTCTTCCGCCTCTGTCCGTTGATTATCCTTATAACCTCATTGGTAGCCGTGTTCTGTCATGCAGTGGCAGTCATACTTGGCTGCCTCTTCCTGATGGGTTTTGCCATCGGAGGTGAATATAGTCTGGATCCCGACTACATCTCGGAACTAATGCCCGCCAAATGGCGCACCTTCATGGTGGGGCTTGCCAAAGCACTCGCCTCAGCCGGTAGTGCCGTAGTGGCAATAATCTGCTACATAATCATCACCAGGACAAAAAATCCTGAAATATGGCCTGATCTGTTTCTTATCACCGCTGCAATAGCGGCACTGATGTTTATCCTGCGTCTCGGATTCGCCCAAAGCCCCCAATGGCTAATGAGTCATGGGCGCACTGCCGAGGCCGAGGCAGCAGTCGAAAAATTCTTGGGTCCGAATGTCCGCATGGACGAGGTCAACACAGTGCAGCATGCCCCGGCGCAACAGAGCATGGGTGAATTTATCAAAAACAATATCCGGAAAATAATACTTACCGGTGTGCCCTGGGCATGTGAGGGTCTTGGAGTCTACGGCATCGGCATATTCCTCCCCGTGCTTATAATGAGCTTCAAGATCGACAGTCTCCCTGCCGGTTCTCCACAAATAGAACATATCACCCATTCCGTAGGGCTTACTTTCGTGTTGTGTGTTGTCATGATGGTAGGATTCGGGTTAGGACTTTACCTCATCAGACATTACAACCATATAAAGATGCAGGTTGTAGGTTTCTGGGGAAGTGCCGCAGGTCTTGGCTTGCTTATGGCAGCCTATCTCTGCCATTGGCCCTCATGGGTGGCAATCACAGGTTTTGTGATCTTTGAACTGTTTCTTAACGCCGGGCCTCACCTTATCACATTTATTCTTCCAAGTCAGACCTATTCTGTGGAAGAACGTGGCACAGGCACAGGCATAGCTGCCGGCATCGGTAAGGCAGGGGCTGTGGCAGGAGCATTTATAATTCCTGTCTTGCTTAGAGATGGCGGTCCGAGAACAGTGCTCATCGTTTCGATTGCAGTGATGGCTGCCGGTGCAATAATAACTGCTTTGACAGCTAAAAAGTCAATAAAATAGATCACGCCGGGAAAAAACCGACTCACTTGACATCACTCCATTTAAAAATAAATGTTATTTTCCTCCATTTATTTTATGGATATGTCAGAACTTTTTCTTACTTTTGTGAACAGAACTCAATATAGTTGTGTTTAATAATAAGGAGTGGTGTGTCTGCTCCTTAATATAAACTCTAAAAAACCAACAGTATGCATCTAACACCCAAAGAGCAAGACAAATTGACGCTCCTCACGCTCGGACTTATTGCTGAGCGCCGTCTGAACAAGGGGCTCAAGCTCAATTATCCGGAATCAGTGGCTTATATCACTTCCTGCGCTCTTGAAGGCGCCCGCGAAGGAAAGACCGTAGAAGAAGTAATGCACGATGCAGCTAACGTGTTGAAGAAAGAGAACGTCATGGAAGGCGTGGCCGACATGATCAATCTTCTTCAGGTAGAGGCAGTATTTACCGACGGTAGCCGCTTGGTGAGCATCCATCACCCCATTAAGTAATTAACCCTGTAAAACTCATCATCAGATCATGGCAACAAACAACCCACAGGGAGATTCAAATGCAACTCCGACTTATTCTACCCCACAGGGCATCTTCCCCGGCAAGCCGGCCATAGCATATCCCAACACACCCGGATTCAAACCGGCTAATTACGTGCCCGTAGGCGGCGTTATCCTCGCCGACGGCGACATTACTTATAATGCTGACCGACGCACTGTAAAACTCAAAGTGCGCAACACCGGCGACCGCCCCGTGCAGATCGGTTCTCATTTCCACTTCTTTGAAGTGAACCGCTACATGGAGTTTGACCGTAAGGCCGCTTTCGGTTATCATCTCAACATCCCCGCAACTACCGCCGTTCGTTTCGAGCCGGGTGAGGAGAAAGAGGTGGAACTTGTTACATTCGCAGGCAAAATGCGTGTCATTGGCTTCAATGATCTCGTTGACGGCTATGCAGGCCTTGAAGACACTCCGACATATTATCCTCACAAGATACGTGCATTCAAGCGTATGGATGAATACGGCTTTAAGAATGTCACTGAAGAAGAGGCTGACGCTGAATTTACTTCAAAATCTTAACACCCACTAATAAGAGCAAATTATGGCAACGATATCAAGACAAGAAAATAACAACTTGTTTGGCCCCACAGTGGGTGATAAAATCCGACTTGGCAACACCGACCTGTATGTCGAGATAGAGAAAGACCTCCGCGTGTATGGCGATGAAGCTGTGTATGGCGGCGGCAAGACTATCCGTGACGGTATGGGTACAGCCAACACTATCACATCAAAAGCAGGGTCTCTTGACCTTGTGATTACAAACGTTACTATTCTTGACCCGGTTCTTGGTGTAATCAAGGCCGACGTTGGCGTTAAGGATGGCAAAATCGCCGGCATCGGTAAGGCAGGTAACCCCAATATCATGAAAGGTGTAACTCCTACCCTTTGCACCGGCCCTTCTACCGACGCTATCTCCGGTGAGCACCTTATCCTTACAGCTGCCGGTATCGACGGACACGTACACTTCGTTTCTCCTCAGCAGGCTTATAACTGCCTCAGCAACGGTATCACTACCCTTATCGGCGGCGGCATCGGTCCCACTGACGGCTCTAACGGCACAACCATCACTTCCGGCGTATGGAATATCCACAAGATGCTTGAGGCTTCTGAGGGTCTTCCAATCAATGTCGGTTTCCTTGCAAAAGGCAACTCATCTGTAGCCGAGACTCTTAACGAGCAGATAGTAGCCGGCGCTTGCGGTTTCAAGATCCATGAGGACTGGGGATCAACTCCCGCAGCCATTAAGGCTTGTATGAAGAGCGCTGACTATTATGACGTGCAGGTGGCTATCCATACTGACACACTCAACGAGGGTGGCTACGTAGAGGATTCTATCGCTGCTCTTGACGGCAGAACTGTGCATACATACCACACTGAGGGTGCAGGCGGTGGTCACGCACCTGACCTTCTGAAGGTTGCTTCAATGGCTAATGTGCTTCCGTCATCTACCAACCCGACTCTCCCCTTCGGTATCAACTCACAGGCTGAGCTCTTTGACATGATCATGGTTTGCCACAACCTGAACCCGTTGATTCCTTCTGACGTGGCATTCGCAGAGAGCCGTGTGCGTCCTGAGACCCAGGCTGCTGAGAACGTATTCCATGATCTCGGTATCATCTCAATGGTGTCTTCCGACTCTCAGGCCATGGGCCGCGTAGGCGAGTCATTCATGCGTACATTCCAGATGGCTTCCTACATGAAGCAGGTTCGCGGCAAATTGCCTGAGGACAGTGATCAGAACGACAACTTCCGTGTGCTCCGCTACCTCGCTCAGATCACTCTCAACCCGGCTATCACTTACGGTATCTCTGACCTTCTTGGCTCAATCGAAGTTGGCAAGATGGCCGACCTCGTTCTTTGGGAGCCTGCTTTCTTCGGCACCAAGCCCAAAATGGTCATCAAGGGTGGTTTCATCAACTGGGCAAACATGGGCGACCCCAATGCTTCTCTTCCCACTCCGCAGCCTAAAATCATGCGTCCGATGTATGGTGCATTCGGCAAGGCTCTTCCGACCACTTGCGCCCGCTTCGTATCACAGGCTTCTTATGCTGACGGCATAGCAGACCGCATCGGCACTAACAACATCTTCTATCCGGTTCACGGCGTGCGTCAGCTCTCTAAGGCAGACATGGTTCGCAACACAGCCCTCCCGCACATCGAGGTTGATCCCGAGACATTCAACGTATATGTTGACGGTATCCTCGCAACTGTGCCACCGGCTAAGGAGCTTCCTCTTGCTCAGCTCTACTGGTTCAGCTAATATAAAACCTACTCTAAAATACTCAGACAGGGCGTGGCCCGCGTGGTCGCGCCCTGTTTTTATGTCTAATTGCTAATTATTAATTTTTAATTACTAATTAACATGGAGGTAATCACCGAAATTATCGGCAACCTGCATCAGCCGGAATGGGCTGAACGCCTTAAAGATATACATATCGAAAACCTTTACCTTGACCAGTGGACCGCCCAGAAGAGCCGTTTCCTCGTGACGAGCGATCATGGTCATGAATTTCCCATTGCACTCAAGCGCGGCTCACGCGTGGTAGATGGCGACATCGTTGCTTTTGACCCTGAGAAAGGGAACGCAGCCGTGTTGCGTCTTGACCTCAGCAATGTGCTCGTAATTGATATGAGCGGCCTGGTTGACAAGAATCCGCTCGACATTATACGTATCTCCGTAGAACTTGGCCATGCTCTCGGCAACCAGCACTGGCCTGCCGTGGTGAAGGAATCAAAAGTGTATGTACCGCTCACTGTAGATAAGAAAGTGATGCTCAGTGTGATGGAAACACATAATATTGACGGTATCACCTACGAGTTCCAGCCCGGCACCGACGTTATCCCTTACCTTGCCCCTCATGAGATTCGTCGCCTTTTCGGAGGAGCCTCACATGAAAGCCACTCTCACGTTCATTAATACATGCCGGCTATGATGAACATAATGCATCTGCTTCAGATGACCGACTCCACTTTTCCTGTGGGTACATTCTCGTTTTCCAATGGACTTGAGACGGCGTCACATCTTGGCATCGTTAATAATGCCGACACCCTTGAGCAATATACGCGCTCAGTGGCGCGTCAGGGTGCATTTTCCGACGGTGTGGCAGCTCTCTTGGCTTTCCGAGCTGCGAAAGAAGGAAATATGGAGGAGATTGTGAAGATAGATCATGAGCTGATGCTTTTCAAGATGAACGACGAGGCACGCATGATGCTTCAACGCATGGGTAAAAAACTTGCTGAACTGGCAGTCAAGCTGTTTCCCGAATCGACAGTAATTGAGCAATGGCTCAACGATATTCGCGCAGACAAGACACCTGGCACATATCCTGTGGCACAAGGGTTGGCGTTTGCAGCTGCCGGTGCCGGCGAGGAAGACCTGTTTGCCTCTCACCAGTATGGCGTGATCAACATGGTGCTGAGTGCCGCATTGCGCTGCGTGAGAGTGTCCCACTATGACACACAGGTTATTCTCCAGCGTCTGTGCGGGGAATCTGAAGCACTGTTTGAAGAAGCGAAGGAGATGACTTTCGAAGATATGAATTCGTTTGTGCCTGAAATGGATATCTTCGCTTCTCTCCATGAAAAAGGCAATATGCGAATGTTTATGAATTAGTTGTTGGTTGTTAGTTAATAGGCAATTAATAACTAATAATTAATCTTAATCATTCGTTATTAAGGGTTTACATTTTAGAAAATAAAACAGAAACAACAATATATGTCAACTTGCAGAATAGGTATAGGCGGTCCGGTAGGATCCGGGAAAACCGCTATTATCGAGGCAATAACCCCGCGTCTGCTTGAGCGCGGAATGAAAGTGCTTATCATCACCAATGATATTGTCACCACTGAAGACGCCAAGCACGTGCGCAAAACTCTGAAGGGAATCCTTATGGAGGAGATGATCATCGGTGTCGAGACCGGTGCATGCCCTCACACAGCCGTGCGTGAAGACCCTTCAATGAATATCGCTGCCGTAGAAGAGATGGAGGCTAAGTTTCCCGACGCCGACATCGTTCTGATTGAATCAGGCGGTGATAACCTTACACTCACCTTCTCACCGGCACTCGTAGACTTCTTTATCTATGTGATTGATGTGGCTGCCGGAGATAAGATTCCGCGTAAAGACGGCCCTGGCATCTCTCAAAGCGATATACTCGTAATCAATAAGACCGACTTGGCTCCATACGTGAATGCGTCGCTTGAAGTGATGCGTCATGACAGCGAGCTGATGCGCCCCGGCAAGCCTTTCATCTTCACCAATGCCATGACAGGCGACGGCATCAACGAACTCGTTGACCTCATCTTCAAGATGGCTCTTTTCGATAAGCAGTAATAACCACCCATATAATCGCGGAATATGGCATTGACTAATAAGTACGAATACACCGATGTTGAGATAGTCAGCTTCGACAAGGCTCGCGAGATGAGTCCCTATCTGAATATCCCGCGTGCAATGTATGTGGGTGCGCCCGGCAAGCACGGCTACCTGCGATTGGGATTTGAATTGAATTCAGAAGGGAAATCCATACTTCGTGACCTTGACAGGCGCGTGCCGCTGATTGTGCAGCAGGAACTGTATTTCGATGAGGAGCTCCCCGATATGCCGTGTGTATACATCCTGTCATCAGGCGGTCCGAACATTGATGGCGACCGCTACAGGCAGATATTTACACTGAAAAAAGACTCCATGGCTTTTGTCTCCACCGGCGCTGCCACGAAGCTCGCCAGTATGCAAGACAACTATTCGGGTCTTCTCCAGACTATCGAGCTTGAGGAAGGGGCATATTTCGAATATTTACCTGAGCCGATCATTCCCTGTGCCCACACCCGTTTTATCAGCGACACGACAATGAGGGTTCACCCCACTGCCACAGCTTTCTACTCAGAGATATTCATGGGTGGCAGAAAATATTTTGGCAACGGTGAGCTCTTTGAATATGATATCCTGTCGGTATGCACTCACGGCGAGCGTCCTGACGGCACACAACTCTTCAGGGAAAAATTTATCATTGACCCCAAGAAGGCTAAACTCAGAGACATTGGAATAATGCACAATTTCGATGTCTTTGCCAATGTGCTCGTGATGACTCCGGAGGAGAATATCCAACCTATATATGATGCTTGCGAGGCTTTCTATGACAAGGACAAGAAGCTCGCTGCCGGCATCACTCACCTTCCCAATGGTGCAGGATTGCTTTTCAAGGTTCTGGGCATGGAGCCGGGTCCGGTGAAACGTGTGGTGCGTGATTTCTGCTCAAAAGTCAGAATGCAGGTCAAGGGTCATCCGATTCCACCCGAATTCCCCTGGCGCTGATTAGAGGAGAGTAAAGAATTTATAATGAATTTGTAGGGACGCAAAAATCGCGTCCCTACAATATTTTAAATGTTCTGACAATTACATGAAGAAGAAAATTGCATTGACCGGGGCTACCGGCACTATGGGTTACGAGATGCTAAGGCGGTTGGCAGAGAGACTGGACCGTTTCACAGTCACGGTGCTGGCACGGCCGAGTAAGAAAAACCGAAAACTCCTGATGCCTTGGCTTGAGAAGGAAGGGATAGAGGTAGTGTGGGGCGATCTTACAAATGCTGCTGACGTGCGCCAACTGGTAAAGGGAGCTGACTTTGTGCTTCACGTCGGGGGAATGGTATCCCCCGAAGCGGATTATTTCCCTGAAAAGACATTTAAAGTCAATACCTCCTCAATGCAGAATATTGTAGATGCAGTAAAGAAAGAACCCAACCCTGATAAGGTAGGGATTGTCTATATAGGTTCTGTGGCACAGTATGGGCCCTATAACCCGCCTAATCATTGGGGCCGTTGTGGAGATCCACTCCAACCCCCTTCGTTTGACGGATATGCGCTCTCTAAAGTGGCGGCAGAACGGATTCTCTCCGATTCCGGCTTAAAGAAATGGGTATCGCTCAGAATGTCGGGGATTCTGCACAAGAATCTCATCTACAACGCAACCGACCCTATCGCTTTCCATGTGCCGGTGAAAGGTGTGCTCGAATGGGTAAACGTTGAAGACACAGGGCGACTCATAAATGCATGTGAAGACAATGTGCCGGAAGATTTCTGGTGTAAGTTCTATAATGTGGGAGGGGGTGAATCATATCGCCTCACCAATTATGAGTTTGAGTCAATGATTATGAAAGCCCTTCATTGCCCACCCCCGGAAAAGGTGTTTGACGTAAAATGGTTTGCCACAGACAATTTCCACGGCATGTGGTATGCCGACTCTGATAAACTTGACAATATACTTCATTTCCGTGGAGGAGTCAGTGCGAAAGATTATTTCAAACAGATTGCAGATTCCGCACCCTGGTATTTCTCCCTTACTCCCATTGTGCCTGCAGGAGTCATGAAAATGTTTATGAAATGGGTAGCAGGCAGAAACAAGCTTGCTCCGCTTTATTGGCGCAAACATGGCATGCAGCAGCGCATTGACGAGCATTTCGGCAGTATAGAGGAATGGGATATGCTACCGGATTGGAAAGGAACCGATCTCTCCCGCCCTTCGGAAGAGCAAAAGGTGATGCCTCTCCCCTACGACGAATCCAAACCTACCACAGAAATTGGAATCGAAGATATGCACAAAGTAGCTGCTTGGCGCGGAGGAAAATGTCTGTCGGCGGAGATGACCCCGGGCGACATGACTACCCTACTCCGCTGGGAAACCTCCTCCGGAGAGCAATTTGACGCCTCTCCCGCCTCCGTCCTTCTTGGCGGTCACTGGGGAAAACCGGTAACTTTATGATATACATCGGAGGCCATCCCCAAAAACGATGCTGATTATTAGCATTTTTACATTTTGTAGATATATTTGTAGATTAGCAATTTTTCGTACCAATACAATTATTACATAAATTTGCGTCACAAATCAACTTAATGTTAATGATTGTATGAGAAAAGAATTTTTACTTTTATGTGGATTGGCAATAGCCTTCACCGGACAAATCCTCGCCTCGGAAGAAGGGCCAATCAGCATACAACCGGAAGGAACTGTCAAGGAGTATCAGCGCTCTT
This sequence comes from uncultured Sangeribacter sp., assembly GCA_964595885.1. Lineage (GTDB taxonomy): Bacteria > Bacteroidota > Bacteroidia > Bacteroidales > Muribaculaceae > Lepagella. The sequence goes on along the minus strand of CAZQSD010000016.1, from coordinate 11,201 downwards.
ACGTATGGGGACATTTCAATTGGGAAAACCCCACTGAATTTCTGACGGAGGAAGGGGAGAAAATCACGAAGGTTATTGAAGGAACTGATGGATTCTGGTATCTCTATAATCCACAACCCACCGACGACACCAAGACCTATCTCAAGCTCAGACGCGAGGGCAACAAATTGATTGCCGATCTTCCCCAGATTATAATGAGGGAAGAACAGGAAGACGATGACACCGGTGAAATCTATTATCGCGATTTCAACGCAATGCTCTTTGACAGAAGCACTGACCCGGATGAGAAATATACTGAAAAAGGGAATTGCCAGTTGGAATATATAATTGCGGAAGATGGCACCCTATCACTAAATTTATCTGTAGGTGACTTTTTCGAAGGTCTTACAGACGCTCCGTCAGAACTATACTGCATGCAGTCGCCCGGCGGCTACTGGGGTGGACGTGGTGTGATGGCAGATGTGTTGCAGCCGTTAGATCTTCAACCGGTTGTCATTCCGGAAGAGGCTGAAATCCAAAACTGGGTAATGATCAGTCAGAATATAGGCACCCCAGTGGAAGTTGGTTTCCTTGAAGACGATGTCTATATCAAAGGATTTGAACCCGAACTCCCGGAAGCTGCTATAAAAGGCACCCGCTACGGCATGGACCTCGTGATCAAATCGAAACAATATCTTGGACTATATGACAACAAAATATGCTATTTCTATGGGGCCGACATCAACACTCTTGAGCTTACAAATGATTTCATTTTCATGTTCCCATATGAAAGCACTGTCATGAAGTCAATGTCTGACGCTTGGTTTGTCACCAATATGTCTACTGAGGAGGTATCATATCTGTCAAGCTACATTGCTCCTGTCATTAAACTTCCAGAAGCAAACGGAAGCAAAAAACCTGCTGATCCCGAAATAAGATACTTCGCCGATTATTACGAGACATCAGGTTTCTGCTACCTTAGCTTTGTATTGCCCAACATAGGGATTGATGGTAATATTCTTGATCAGGATAACATGTATTACATCATCTATCTTGACAATGAACCTTTCACTTTTGAGCCAAGTGATCGATTCAATCTGTCGGAGCCACTTACCGAAGTGCCCTATCTGATGCAGCTCCCGGGTGCGATAATGACTTTCGGGAAATATAACACTGAACATTCAATTTATCCTGAATGTTCCGGCTTTGACACCATTGGAGTGCAGCTTATCAATAAAGATAATGGAGAAACCTATGCCTCTGATATTGTGAATTATAACGTGCATACAGGCGATATCACCGTTGGCATCAAAGACATAAGCGTCTACGGGGATGTTGAGAAGGTGACTTATCACAATGTCGCCGGCACACAGGTAACCCCTGACACAAAAGGACTTCTTATTAAGACTGTATATTATTCAAATGGAGCAGTCACATCTTCAAAAGTTATTAATAAATAATTGGTTATGAATGTCAGAATAGCATTCGTGATATTCCTGGTTATGCTTTCCACAGCGGGTCATGCTGTGGAAAGCATTGACTTTTCATATTCCTATTCATCTGATAAAGAATGGTTTGGCTATAGAAAGGCTGAGACATATGATGTGGCGATAAAAATTGCCAATCCGTCTTTAACGGGGAGCAAGATCAAAAGCATAGGCGTCAGCATTCCCTCTGAGCTGATTGATCCGGAATCTGCAACCGGATGGCTCTCAACTGAGTTAAAACTTGAGAAAAACAGTGAAGGGAAAAAAGTAAATGCCCCTGATATTGCCAGTGTGACCGCCACATTGACAGGTGATTCACTCATAGCCGTCTTCCAAGAGCCGGTGACCATGCCGGCAGAAGGCCTATATGTCGGCTACAGTTTTACAGTCAATTCTGAATCTGATAGCGAATCTATTCCCGTTGTGGCAGTCGGTAGCGTGCCGGAACAATTTGTCGATGAGGGCTGGTGGATGCACACGTCCAAAAGCATTATAAAATGGAATAACTTCGGTCTCCAAAAGGACTTGGCAAGCAAACTCAACGTAACTTTTTGCGGAGAGTTTTACGATAATGCCGCCTCTCTCGAATTACCGGAAAAACTGTGGAATGTCACCAACTCAGATAGTAAAGTCAGAGCCACCATCTCTAACAATGGAACCAACCCGATAGAGAACATCACCTACACCTATATGATAGACGGGTCTGAATATTCCGGCACCCACTTCTTTGCTGAGCCTGTTATGCCGTTTTTCGGTTATCCGATAGAGTTTTATCCTGAAATAAAAGGAATGGATTTATCAGGTTGGCATAGTCTGGAAATGTCTATCATAGAAGTAAACGATGTTCAGAATAATGACCTGTCACGCAGTTCATATGCCGATTTAGACTTCATCCCTTTTATGCCTGTCAGCCGTCCGTTGGTAGAAGAATATACAGGCCTATGGTGTGGATGGTGTCCGTCAGGATATGTAATCCTTGAACAGATGTATGATTCCTATCCTAAAAATTTTGTCGGCATATCCTATCACACAAGAGACGTCATGACCATCCGTGAAGACAGTGACCTCCCATCCGCTTTTGTCTCATTGCCGGGAATGTTTATAAATCGTCAAAATGAGTATAATCCTTTGGAACTCAAACGACCCTGGGACAAGGCGATAATACCTGTGCCTCCTGTAGAGATGAGCCTACGCATATCAAATCCTCAGGACTCTGTCATTAAGGCAGTCTGCACCACACGTTTTGTGAATGACCACGAAAACTCCCGTTTCAAGATCAGCTACATCCTCATTGCCGACAACCTCCACAATCCTGAATGGATGCAGGCGAACTACTATGACGGCAACACCTTTGACACTCTGACCGGACCCTACTCTGATATTTTCAATTTTGGACCTCCTTATATTTCCGATTTGGTTTATGATCACGTTGGTATTGCCTTTTCAGAGAGAGAAGATGAATTCTCATACCTACCCTCTGTCATAAGTACTGATGAGATCTACGAAACAGAATGTCAGTTTAATATAGCAGAAGTGCGCAACATATATGGCGAGAAGTTTCTCAATCCTGATGCAATCTTCAGAGTGGCAGCGGTGTTCTATGATGAGGAGGGAGAGATTTGCACCAGTGCTCTTTCTGATACCATAAGTCTTGAAGATGCTTCCGCCCCGTTGACCATGTCTCCTGAGGCTGTCATTCTGACCCGGGAGATATATGAGATAACCGGAGTCAAATGCAGCGGGTATAAAAATGGAATCTACATTATCCGCACCGAATACTCTGATGGCACCACTAAAATTGAAAAGGTGTCACGCTAAACAAATTCCTATTCCTAACCTCCGCATATCTATCTTGGGGTAGATTCTTCGGCCAGACTCTTGATCAGATCATCTAATGACTGATCAGAAGTAAGGCCGAATTTTTTACGCAGGCGCCAGCGGGCCATATTCACGCTTTTAGGAGCTACATTCATAAGATTGCTTATCTGTTCTGAGTCACACCCCAATGCCATAAGCATACACAGCAGTTGTTCCCTTTTTCCAATGTCGGGCACTTTATTTCTCAGATTAGAAATGAATGAGGGATACAGCATGTTAAACCTCACCAAGAAATCACTCAGTCCATCCGAGGTCTTTACTCTGGAGATTGCGTCCGCTCCTATCTTTTGCCGGTTTATGTCATCACTAACCAACAAGTCAAGCCGTCCCTGCATTTCAGAATTCTTTTTCAATTCACTCTCAAGTTTTTCCTTGATAATTGAATTTGAAGAAAGCAGGGAATCAAGCCGCTCCTCCAAAAGCAATTGCTGGGCTTTTGCCAGCCGGCTCCTGTAGAGCATGCTAAGAATCACAAAGATCGTGAGAAGTATGGAAGCTGCCAGGATTATAGTTAAAATCAGGAACCTGTTCTTCATTTTCTCCTTCTCCATAGCCACTTCCGTATTCTTTTCACTAAGGTAATGACGGGCAACAATCTCCGTGAGTTGCCGCGTGTTCAGAGGGTCGGTATTCGCTGCATACTCATTAAGAAATGCCCTGGAAAACATCTTGACTTTATCGTTATCACCATTCTCCAGAGCCAGCGCCAACCCGAAAGCATTCCCACCGGGGATAGGCAGTTTTCTGTGAGCCGACATATTGGCTACATACATGGAGTCCGCATACATCACAGCAGCTTTCTCGTCGTCTTCTTCTTTCGCTATCTTGGCCAGAAGATGATAAGCTTTGGCCACATTCTCTTTGGCCGCTCCCTCCACCACTCTCATGAGGCGTCTCTTCACACTCGAAATGCTGTCACGGACATCCATATAATATTCGCTGATGAGCAAGTCAAGGTCATCCATGCCAAAATCATATGGCATCTTTGAGGAAATTTCCTCTGCCTTATGCCAGAAATACATAACTGAATCCGATTTCTGGGCCGCCATAACTCTCCCTCGGTAAGCATAGGCTATTGCGACCACAAGCGGATCTTTCACCAACCCTGAATATTCTTTCAACAATGACATTGCCTGCCGGGAGTATTCATTTGCCTGAGTGGTTATATCCCAGTACAACATCATTTTGGTCAAGTCATTGTAGCCATTTATCTGTGCCAGTGTGTCTTTTTGCACAATCGCGCTCGAGATGCTTTGTCGAATGAGATCCGACCCTTCTTTAAGCCGTCCGCTTCGCTGATACAGATTTCCCAACATGGAGATAACATAACTTTTTCCTATAGGCTTCCTGATTTCGGCCTGCGACTCACTAAGTTCAGCATACTTTATAGCATTCTCGGCATATCGGATATTTTGATCTGTCTTTGCCAGGTTAGTGTATAGGATAGCCGAGGCATAGGCATAATCACGATAGTATTTCCAGGGAGTATAATTACGCGCAGGCATACGCAGTGCATCCTCAATGATAACCTCTGCGATAGAATCCTTATTATCACGGGAAAGACCCATTGCGGTAAAGACGCTGAGGTCCCTGCGGCAATTCTGGGCTATAAACGGAGTAGGATTCTTATAAAGATTATAAAACCACTCCGCTCCCTCATGCCACCGTTCTGCCCATTGATAAGTGTTATACAACTCTATCATGGCATTTGACACAAGCGTCATGGTCAGGCTGTCAGAGCCATTCTCAGGCACTTCTATACATTTTTTGAATAGCAGTATCGCATCATCCTTATGTCCCTCCTCCCTTGCCAGCATGGCTTTGTCAAGGAGAGTCTGGAGCTCCCTGTTTATACCCAATAGCTCCTCTTTATTGTTTCCCTCCTGTTTCCCATTACAGGAAACGATCAGAAAGAACCCTATGGAAACTATAACAAGCAGTATATGTTTAAGAATCATTTTACTCATCCTGTTGGCTCTTCATTTCTCTTCAAAGTTAACAAATTTTTATTAAAACTCCAACTTTTGTAAAATCCACTAATTTTACAAATTACACCTACAGGACATTTCATTTGGAGATATGGTAATAAATTGTTAATTTAGTGGCTGAATTGAGAAGGAGATTTTATGGAAAGAAAGCATTTCCCTGTAGGGATTGAGACATTTTCTAATATTATTGAGAACGGTTTTGTCTATGTTGACAAGACAGAATATATTCATAGTCTTCTCAAAGGAGGGAAATTTTATTTCTTGAGTCGTCCCCGCCGGTTTGGGAAGAGTTTGCTTTTGTCTACAATCGAAGACTTCTTTGAAGGGAAGCGTGACCTCTTTGAGGGGCTTGCGATTACAAAATAATACTTACATACTTGGGTTGCCTAATCGGGAAGTGGCACATGGTTTCTTTAATGATTTACTACCAATATTTATTGGTGACAAGAGGGGTGCCAGTCAACGCACAATAAGGTAATCACCTGAAACCCGCAACATAGACCGCTGGATAATTAATCAATCGTAGGCAATAGCTCGCAGCGGATTTTGAAATGTCAAGATTTATATATAAATTTGTAGCAAAATAATTTAAATAGGTTAGATAATCTAATGAAGCTGATAGAACTTAATTTGCAACGGATTTTAGACCTTTGCCGCAGACATAAGGTCAAGTCGCTGGCTGCCTTTGGTTCCATATTGACTGATCGGTTTAATGATAAAAGTGACGTTGATTTACTTGTAGATTTTGAACCTGTTGATCTTGATAAGTTTGACTATGTAACCAATTACTTTGACTTTCGTGACGCATTGGAACGTTTGTTTAAACGGAAGGTTGATCTAATTGAGTATGGCAACCAACTCAATCCTCTCTTTAAGGCTTCTGTCGATAAGAAAAAACATGTGATATATGGATGAATATATTGAAATATATCTTTCCGACATAAAAAGAGCAATAGAAGAACTGGAAAGTTACTTCGACGGCTATCCCATGCGTTATGAAGTGTTTGAAAAAGATTATCTTCGTAGGAGTGCTGTTGAGAGAAAAACTGAAATAATGGGTGAAGCGATAAATAGAATATTAAAAATCCAACATGACTTTCCAATCCCTAATGCCCGCGCTATAATTGACACTCGTAATCGTATCATTCATGCTTATGATTCAGTAAGACCTGAATTCCTATGGGGGTTAGTTATGCGGCATATCCCTGAACTCAAAAAAGATATAGAACGTTTAATTGCATTTTTAGAAAAGCAAAAGAATGAAAAAGATGAGTCCTGTAGTTGAAGCCATGTAATATACCAGGAGAATCATCATACACTGTGCCCTATATGTCAATACACAACCGTTCATTACCCATAACTACCTGACAAACTGCAATGAAGGGAGCAGCCCTACAAATTGACTCATTCGAAACATATAATTCATATCTTAGACTATGCTTAGTTGCCCTAACCATCTGGCTAAGCATGTCTTGTTTTTATGCCTATGGAGAGGATAAGAAGCCCCTTACTGTAAATCTGTACGAAGGGATCAGCAAAGAATTGGAAGACTCGTTAATCGAAGCAGATCGCTCAGGAAAGTTAATTGAATACATTATTAAAAAGGAACAGATTTTGCGTGATAAGGGCCGGCAAAGTGAAATTATAGATATGTGTAACTGGATTGAAGAACGGCTTCCTGAGAAAGATGTTTACAACATATCTCTTCTTTATGAAATGAGAGTAAACTCCTATTTAATAATTGGAGACTATCAGGCAATGTTTGATAATATTGAAAAATCATTAGACATGCCAAAAAATGAAAATCTTTTATTCAGCGATGCTTCCTTATATCTTTCCCTAACAGATTTTCATTTACTCTTTAATAGGTTAGATCTTGCTAACCTATATCTGGATAAAGCAACCAAAATAGCAAACAATCATAAAAATTCAAAAACCATGAAAGATAAAGATGCATGGAAAAATTTAAATTTTATGATTCATCTGATACGAGGGCAGTTATATAGACTTCAAAAAGATTGGGATTCTGCAAAGTCAGAATATGAAGAAGCTAAAAAATATATACTTGGAGAACTTCACCTAAAAGGATTGAATACTCAAAAATTTTTTCTTTACAGAGATATTGGAGAATATGAATTATCTGACAGCATATATCAACATTTTTTACTGAATGATAATTCGGTTCCATTTATGAATTTAGGCATTACACGACTGGAATATGTGCGCTTACTAATAAATATGGGCAAGATAGAAAAAGCAAAAAATGAATTAGAAAATATACAACCAGACTCTATTCATATTAGTAGCAGACCAGTTTTATATGAACTTATAAGTTATATATATAAATTAGAGGAGAATTATAGCCTCGCCTACTATTATCTTGATAAATCTATTGACCTTAAAGATTCACTTGAATCGGAATATAAAAAGGTATATGCAACTCGAGTTGCGGACAGATATGAGATGAAACAAGTTGAGAAATCTTTAAAAAAAGAAAAATTGGACAACCTTCATAATATTATCTTCATAATCATACTGTCGATTGCTCTTATCGTGGCTGGTGTTTGGATAGTAATCGTAATTCGCCGACATAGAAAAAGAAAACGTGATCAAATAATAGCAGAATCAAATCTTGGGAACAGGACTGCAGCATTATCATCTGCGGTTATGCTGGCTGACAATTATAAAAATATTTGTGACGACATCAAATCAATTCTTAGTTTAGATAAGGTGCCGGAGCAAAAGATTTCGGAAATATATAAACGGTTGAAAGAATCAAATTATTCAATTGAGCCTCTGCATCACGTCTCCAACTCAAACGAAGAGAGTATGCGGGAATTTATTGACAGGCTACGTTACGTTCACCCGGATCTCACTAATGCTGAATTGCGTATGGCTCAGCTAATTTTTTTGAATATCTCTAATAAGGATATAGCAGAGATGCAGAATAGGTCACTGGGAACGATAAAGAATCAGAAATACTCCCTGCGAAAGAAACTGGGCACTGAGATACCGATGGAGCAATATCTGAAACAATTATCGGCCGCATCACCTTCTGAACTTGAAGAGTTAGCCTCCGCCGCTAAGAAGAAGTAAAGCTATTGCAAAGATAGTGTTTGTAATTAACTTGTCAATATTCATACCTCTTCAGGACAAATTATTTGTAATGTTTTAATTGTAGGGACGTGACTCTTCGCGTCCCTACAATATTTATCATCTTGCGGAATAATTGTCACAGGCAAATCTTGCGGATTGCCCGTTTATTGCCGTCAATCACATTGACAATATATATTCCGTGGCTATATTCAGATGCCGCAATATTCTTTGATGAAATTCTCTTAAGCAAAATTCCATCAGTTGAATAGATTTCAATAACCGGATTTTCACAGCCAAAAATTGAGATGTTGCCATTGGCAACTGTTACTCCTATTTCAGGAGCCGTAATGGTCTCTACACCTACACATTCTTCGATTTTAAATGCAGGTGAAAGGATCTGCTCCTGATAATTTCCGGAGGCATCAGTAAGAGTAATGCGCACATCAAACCACCCATTCTCTGACTTGCGATCGACAGCAGCAAGAGAACCCTGATAATAAGTGCCGAATCCTGGCATAAAATCTCTTTCCGGAATATTCTCTACCTCAAGAGGCAAGAAGGAATCAGTGCCATAGGGAGCATACTCAACCTTGACTTCTGCAGGCTCTTCAGAAAACCAATTTGCATACGTTTCTTTACTTTGGTTATATTTGAAATCACCTCCATAAAACTCAATAACCCCTTCAGCACCCTTAGCATAATGGTCAATGAAGTTACCTTCTGTATCAACGAAACGTACTAACTGCAAAGTAGGTGGCTGCCAGTCAGAGCGTGATAGATCAAAATTAACGTGCGCAACATTCTTTCCCGGTATCCCATCAATAGCAACATTTGTATCAATAAATTCAAAATCCATTTTACCATTTTCAGGAAGCATTCCCCACTGTAGATATTCAAGTATTTCATCGGAAGGGATATCTCCATCTACTGATACACTCGTTGTTGTGGAAAGCCTATCAATAGTTCTATTTTCTCCCAGACGCCCTATGTATGCATAGTCGAATATTGATCCCCAATCATAATCTTCCGTTGAGAATACTAAGACAGGGCATCCATAATTCCAAACATGTGGCTTGTTAACACTAAAAGACAACCATGGATTTGTAGCAGTGGATAAGATAACATTCCTCGAGTCTACATCATAACGATATTTTTCAGAAGCATTGTTAATTGACAATACTTGAGGCATAGTCGTTTCTGTATTTATGGGCAATGCAGTAGTGTTATAAGAAAAATAATAAGATTCATAAATTGTAGGAATTGGCATAATTTGGATTTGATCAATTAACTTGGGATCTTGACATACATTTATGTAATTCTTTATACTCTTCTCTTCCTTAGATTGCAATATTCCTGTTTGGATGTGATCGCTTGTTACTCCATGTCTTATTGTAATAAAATTCAGACAAAAAGAATTGTTGCTATCAAAATCAAAAATATCAGGATTGTCATCGTCTCCAGAAATTATTATCTCTGCCTCATGAGGTGTGCGGGCGAATTCAGGTTTTATGGTGACGTAGTTGTTTATATCATTTGTGATTGTCTGGGATTGAGTCGCCTGAGACATTAAAGAAATAACATATCCTCCCTCAATGCCTATTGCCTGATTATAAAAATTAAATTCATAATCATTGTTTGGAATAGTTTTGATGTTTCCCTTAGCAAATTCCCTTTGTCTATCACCATATATAAGTGTCAAGGGACTAATCATTCGGCCGGTACTTATATTATGCTTTGTATTTGATATAATTAAATCATTGACAACTTTCAAAGAATTACCTGGTAAGTAATCAATTATTTCAGAATCTTCTGACTCCCTTACAGGAATGTCTGTAAATGCTTGCTCGCCATCTGGCAATAGTGCATTCCATGTGATTTCTACCGTGGCATCATCTGCATCAAGTAATGTTTCACAATTGTCATCAACATTAATTTCTTGAGCAGTTAGAAAGATAAAATCCATGTCTTTCGTTATCAGTAGAACATCGATATCATATTCACCTTTAGGAACTATGAACCGGACCTCATCAGGATTCATAACTTCCGGCCACTCAAAAAAGTAATAATCACTATTTTTGTTAGAGTAAGCTAATCCCATTTCTATATAATCTACCTCTTCCTTGTCATACTTGAGGTTTACAGTAAGGGTATAAGTCTGTTCTCCTTCTCTCATTGGAGTTTTGGTTGGAGCTATTTTTTTATTATCAGTGTCCCCTATATTGAATGAGTGGAAGGCTTTGATTCCTTTACTGGCAAGACGCTCTTTCTCTGCTTCCGAGGTCAGATCCTTGAAATATACCAGATTTGAGTTATCAGTTACTTCCTGAGTCAGTTGAGATTGAAACTTGAAGGGGACCATCGCCTTTCCATTCTGTCCAGTCGGTGAGGCTGCTATTGATGTTATGCAGAATAATAGCATACCTATACATGCAAATAAATATTTTCGCATAATATAATAGTTTATGTCTCCTGTGCCCGTGGGAGACAGTGAATACTCGGTTTAGGAAAGATCGGACACTGACCTTTCGGAAGTTCGCGAATCCGAAAGCAAAATTATCATCATGCCAATTCCTATCCAAAGAAAGTAGTCATAAAAAAGTCACAAAACCATATTTTTCTCGCCATTTATGGCTATTTTTACTACTGCATCTATCATATGCAAATATACTTAATATTCTAATTTAAAACAAAATGCGGCATACAACGACTACGCATTCAAATTTGAATCAATGTTACTCTTAACTCTTAGCAATATTCCTTTATTATCTTATTA
>CAZQSD010000015.1:0-33177 GCA_964595885.1 uncultured Sangeribacter sp. | reverse complement strand
AATAAACAAAAGGACATCGTAATGCACGATGTCCTTTTGTTTATGAGATAGTAAGTTGTTAACGGGGGCGTTTGGTGGTGGAGTGGGTGCCCGGGTTGTTCATGATTGTGACGTAGAATTTGCCGTTGAGGTTGATGATGTTGAATGCCATCTTCGTCATGGGCGCTTCACCGGTTTCGGGTGATTTGGGTCCAAAAGCCACATCATATACCACGGCATTGTGGAGAGGTTCCTTAAAGTCGGTCTGATAGACGTTGTAGTTTACCACCGGGAAGACACGGCTACGCATCTGGAGCTCTTTGACTGTGGTCTCGCCGACAGGGGTGGCTGTGGAGTCAGTAAAGTTGAAATTGTAGAGTTCTTTGGCAGCATCCTCAATTTTATTCTCCTTCAGAAGCTCCATAATGTGGTTTGTATTCTCAATAAGGGCTATTGAATCTGATGGGGAGATGCCATAGACTTCTTCTTCACCGGTTGCCTTCTCCTTTTTGGAGCATGAAGCCAAAGCCAAGACGAGGCAAAATATGGCTGCGAACTTTAAAAAGTGTCTGTTCATTGATTATGATGTTTAAAAATGGGTTTAAAAAAGGGAGTGGCTACATAGCCACTCCCTTTATGAAGGGATGAAGATTATTCTTAGTTACCCTGAGTCATGTAGATTGTACAAGTGATCCAAGCTTCAATCTCACCAAGTGCATACTCAACAGTGAACGGAATTCTAACCTGGAATTCTTTAACGTTCATGTTCTGGTTGGTATAGGTGATTGTACCGAAGTCTGTACCAGTATTAGAGCCAGGAGTGAATTCAAATGCTCCCTGGAGACTTGGGCTTGCCAAGATGAAGGCAGCATCGCTTGTATCTTCCGGAGTAGCGATGTTAGTCAGCATCTTAGTGAAGTCAGGTTTCATGCTCTTAATACCGTAGTAAGTATAAAGATTTGTAGATGACTCATCAAATCCGACCTGACGCCAATCAGAGAACTGGAGCATGTCATATACAGGAACCTCATTCTCTTCATTTGCATCCTGAATTTCAAACGGCACATCCTTTACGTTGATAGGACGGAGGAATGCAGCGTAGAAGTCAGGATTTGTCAGGTTGTAAGCGAAGTTACAGTTGCTGTCGTAAGCTACAACGCCAATGCTTGCCACGAGCTTAGCATCCGGACGATTCTCGCCACCGAGAGAGTTGAACATATTGAGGAATACCTCAGATTTGTCAACGTCAGCCTGAGTAAGACCGAGAGTTGTAGGAAGTGCAGTTGCATCACCTGCGATGTAAGTAACTACACCTGTAGAAGGATCGATTACAGCGATCAGCACCTTATTGTTGGGGTTAGCAACCTCTACAGCATAAAGCTTAGTGTTGTTCAACTCGCTTTCGTCAACATTGGTAAAGAAGGTCTGGTTGCCCATTTCTGAGTAAGAAGCTTCCACCTCATTGCCGAAGACATCAGTGTTGGTAGTGTAATCAACTGCGAGAGTATATTCTTCACCTGTTACAGGACCAAATTTGTAGTCATTGTTAGCAATAGTAAAGAAGTACTTGTATGCAGGAGCAGGTGTCTGAGTCGGAGTAAATACAGGAGTATCATTAATCCAGAGCTGATCAAGATCGGACTTGATAGTTGTAACTACAGGCTGAGAACCCGGAGCCGGAACGTTGAGAAGAGCAGTGTTATCATTCTCGCGGAACCAGTAGCTGAGAACCTTAGTACCCATAGTGAGTTCCGGTTTGTCGTTGACAGTGATTGTCAATGGAACATAGATAGCAGGATAAGGAGGCTCAGCAGTGCTTGACCAGCATACGTAGATAGTAGCTGTGTGGTTCTCCATAGCGTAAACCTTCTGCTTGTCGTCAGCACCAGAGAATACCCAAGTAAGTTTGCCATTGTCATACTTAACTTCACCGATTACATCATCACCGGTAACCTCTACATACTTATCACCATCCTTCTTGTACTGCTTCATAGCAGGTGAAGTAGCGTAAGCAGGTGCATACTTAGCATCGAATACTGACTGAGAGATGCCTGCAGTAGTAGTGAGGAGCTTCATCAGATCCACAGCAGCCGGCTGAGTAGCCTCAGTAAGGTTGCAATCGAACTTGAGGTTTGCATACTTAATAGCGTCAGTCTCAAGGTTCTGGTTCTCAGAAGTGATCAGAACTCTTACGAAGCCTGAAAGAACGAGGTCACCATCCTCAGAAGTAACAGTTACGTAAACGAGAGGCATGTGGCCGATTGCGTCACGAGTAGCCTTTGAAGGAGTGAGAACGCCATCTGTAATTGTAGCCCAAGAGCTCTCAGATACAGTGCTGGGGTCAATTGTGTAGTCAATGAGCTCGAAGTTCATTGTCAGACCATATTCCTCCCAATCCTCGGCAGAAGTCCAAGTGTAATACTGCTGATCGATTACGTTCTGGTAGTCAATGCTCATGAGGGCAGCAAGATCCAAGCCTTCCTCAGCATTCCATTCGATAGTAGCGTTGGTAGTATTATCAAGAGCCTTGTCGATGTCAGCTGCCGGAACAACCGGATATGCAGGATCTGCGCTGAACTGAGCATTGTATGCCTTATTGTTCCACTTGATCTCAACCGGAACAAGCTTGCGGAGAACAAACATTGCATAGTCAGAAGTAATGAAGTTGGTAGTCTCGGTGTCGGGGCTTGCAACTTCAGCGCGGAGTGCGAATACCGGCATCTCTTGGTTGTTGTCCTTGTCGAAGTCCTGCTCCCATATGTCGTAGAGAGCCTGAGTGCCTTTCAGCTCAACAGTGAGCTTACCGTCTTCAATCTTGAGACCGGCTTCCTGATCGATTTCAATCAGTGGTTCTTCATCAGCACGAGTGTTGATGATCTGAGCCATGTTGGAAACGATTGAGAGGTCATCCATAGAAACGAGAGCACTCTTCGGGTTCATGTGGTAAGAAACCACAGTCGGAACAGCTGCCAGAGACTTCTCCTCATTTTCTGCTTCAGTATTCCAGATGTTGTATTTCTGGACTTTGAATGTGCCGTAAGTATATTCAGTAGCCTGAGTATTTGATACGAGAGGATAGTAAGCGAGGCTGTTAGCCAAAGCACTCTCGATACCGCCTACATAAACTTCGGGGATGAACACGAGGCCACGGAGGTTGTCAAAGACGAGTGTGTTGATTTCAGCAGGGAGAGTACGGAGCATTTCTTTAATATCCGCTATGTCAGTCTGCATGCCTTCGAGGGCAGTGATGACATCCTCCTTGAATTGTTTCAGGTCAGCGATGTCACCATTGATGAGATCCTGAAGGTCAGATCTGAGCTGAGCGATATCGGAAGCGTTCTTAGCAATTGCAGCAGTGTTGGCGCTGATAAGGGCAGCCTGAGCAGCGATTGCAGCCTCATTTGCAGCAGCCTTGTTGGCAGCTTCAGTAAGCTGAGTCTGGAGAGCCTGGATAGTAGCGTTGTAGCCTGCGATAGTAGTGGAGAGGCCGTCAACGATATTCTGGAGGTCAGACATCTTGTCGTCCATGCTGTTTTTCCAGTTCTCGAGAGCAGCGAGCTGAGTCTGAGTCTGAGTAACGAATTCAGCAAAATCCTGGAGGTTTGAGCTGATGTTAAGACCCTCGATCTGAGAAGCGAGGTCATTGATCATCTGCTCAAGTTCGTTGTCCTTAGCCTCGCGAGCGGCAGCCTCAGATGCGATCTGAGCAGCGAGATTCTGCTCGAGAGTACCCATCTCATCGCGGAGAGCGGTTTCAAGGTCAGAGATGCTGATGCCGAGAGCCTCGCACTTGCCTTCGAGAACTTCGAGAGCAGCGTTAAGACCTGCGATAGTATTGGAAAGATCTTCCATGCTGCCGCCTGATGCGTTGAGCATGTCGAGGATTTCCTGAATCTTGGCGTCAGTTTCACCCTGATAGTTAGTAAGGCTTTCAAGGAGTTCCTGGATAGCCTTGGTGTTGCCTTCGATCTTGCCGGCATTGGCGTTTACCTCGTTGGTGAGGCCATCGATAAGAGCCTTATTGGCACCGATAGCATCGGCATTGGCAGCGATAAGAGCCTTGACAGCTTCGATCTCGGCTTTCAGTTGCTCTGCAGCCTGAGCCAGAGCGTTGGCAGCGGCCTCTTCGGCATATTTCTGAGCAGCCTGATCAGCATACCTTTTGGCATCTTCAGCGCTTGTCTCAGCAGCCTTTGCAGCAGCGAGGGCCTCAGCAGCGTCTTTGGCAGCATCAGCAGCGGCTTTCTTGTTCTCAGCGATTTTGTCATCGAGAGTCTTGATGAGATTCTCGAGTTCGGTGAGTGTTTTGTTGACCTCTGTGACAGAGCCCTGGATGTTGTCGACAGGTGACTTCCAGTCATCATCCGAGCATGATACGAATGCAGAGGAAGCTCCGCAAGCGACCAATGACAGAAGAGCAACTTTTACAACCTTTTTTCTCATAAACTTACTTTAATTTAGTTAGTAAAAATTTTTCTTTTTTGTCTGATTACCAAAGGTGTGGATCATATGTAATTTCTATCTTCCACACCTCGCGAGGAGAAATTCTCCTTGTGTTTCACGCATGACGGTCAGTCATTTTGTGATGTTCAGGTGTCTTTTCACAGCATATGGAAAGGCATATGCCATTAAAAGTTGTGCAAAGTTAGAGCAAAATATCTGCTTTAGGCGAATTTATATATTGCAGGATTGACACACTTGTGTTGCAAAAACTACACATCGTCATTATTTAGCATATTTTTACTTAATTCAGCAAAAAAATCCTTATTAAGTATTAAAGAAATGCGCTGCAGGAGGGCTGTGTCGATGCTGTGTTTCTGGAAAAGCCGGTAGATGTTGCTTCGGTCGCACGAAAGTTTCCGGGCGAGCCAAGATACGGTCCGCTCCTGTCGTTGCAATTCTTGTCTTATCAGTTCGCCAATGGAGACCATGATTCAGATGCTGTAAACTGTTTATATGCTTTGAATGTTAAATGAGCCGGCGGATTAATGATTAAAAATCGTCAGTTCAGGCTATTTGATGGTTTATTGAGGCAAAATTACAAAAAAAATCCAAATCCTCCAAATCTGCCGACTTACGTTTGCGGCGTAAGCTGTAACGGCAAGGGAAGGATCCGGATGTTAGCTGATGGTGGCTGGACCTGACTTATCGCTTCAAGACTATGTATTGTGAAGGAGTGTCGGTGTTGAGTCTAACGATGCTGTCGGAAGTCCAGTCAACAGTCTTGACGGCAGGGAGGACCTGCTGAAGATATTGCTCCACGCGCATGTCAGGACCCATCATGCGGGTTGTCAGAAGCTGTGAGAAGGAGATAGAGTCTCCTTTGAGTTCGTAGCGGCCGTTGACAATGTTTACATTAGTCTGTGCGCTGAAAGTGCTGTCGGCGTTAAAAGTGAAGGTCTGAGGTTCGTCAGACTGGATCTCTGCCGGACGGATGTTGTCTTTATCGTTAAGCACAATGTTTTCCATTTGCCATTGCCCGACGATGGAAGGGGCATCTGCCACAACAATCTCTGTTGAATCGTTTTCCACAATCCCTGTGCCGGGTTTATTGGCGTTGCCGCTGCAAGCCGTAAGCGCCAACAACGAAGCCAGCGCCATTGAACTGATAAATTTCATTTTCGAATAGTTTTATGAGTATTTTTCATGCCCAATCACCCGGGGGCATGAAAAATACTCTTGTTGCGTGAGACCGTTATTGGTCCCCCGTCATTAATAAAACGTCAGTCGGTCTGATAAGGTTCGGGAATCAGAGTTTTTTCCGGGGATATAGCGCTTCCCACCATGAGGGGTCGTCCTGAAGATACTTGGCAAACCATGCGAAGATGGTGTCCTGCCATTTCTGACGCTTGTGGAAGTCAAGGATCTGATGATCCTGATCCTTTACGGCCACGAAAGCCGTAGGGCGGTCAAGCAGTTTGAGGGCCGTGTACATCTGTATGCTTTCACCCACCGGAACATTATGGTCGGCATCGCCATGTAGGAACAGGATGGGGGTGTGGATCTTGTCGGCGTTATAGAGTGGACTCTGGTCAACATAGAGTTCCTTGTCTTTCCAGGGGTAACTGTTTGCCATGCTCACCTCACTATAGGAATATCCCCAGTAGCCTTCGCCCCAATAGCTCGTGTGGTCGCTGATTCCGGCGTGGGAGATGGCGGCGGCGAAAATGTCGGTCACAGTCTGGAGATACTGTGTCATGAAACCACCGTAGGAAGCGCCAATGCACCCTATCTTGTCGGCATTGATGAAAGGATGTTCGGCAGTAAACTTCTTTACTCCTTCAATTATGTCTTCCGCCACACCCTTGCCGGCAGTGTTGACATGACGGGCTGAAAACTCCTGTCCGAATCCGGAGGCACCGCTTGGATTGATCAGAAGCACCACATATCCCTGGGCTGCATAGGCATGGTGGGGATAGCGGGTCTCGAAATTTCGGGAGGTGGGGCTGCACCCGCCATAATAATTCACTATAAGGGGGTATTTCTTCGAGGGGTCGAAATCAGGAGGGAGGATGAAGCGGGCATTGATGGTATCGCCGCGAGAGTTGAGGTAATCCCAAGCCTCGCATTTGCCAAGCTTGATTCCCTGGAGACGCTCTGCGCTCACGTCGTCGGTAAGGGTATGCTTAAGGGCAGACAGATCGAGTGTGTAAAGACGGTCGGAATTAACGGCTCCTTGTCCGTAATATGCCATCAGGGGAGCGGCTGACGCGATGCTGAAATCAGACACTACCTCTTCTTTAGAACCGAGATTTTCGATCTTTCCGTTGTCGGGGTCCATCCGGAAGAGTGAAACAAGATCACGGTCTTCGGCAGTGAAATAGATCTTTCCGTCGAGAGGATTCCATACCGCATATTGCACCGAGGGATTAAAATATTTTGTCATCGGTGTTACGCCGCCGGAAGCAATGTCAAGGATGTAAAGCTGATTGTCGATCATGCTTGGGGTCTGACCCTCCTTTACGTTCTTGCCGATTGAGGCAAATGCCTCCGGGGTGGCACTTATCAGGACTTTCTTGCCATCCGGCGACAGCTTGGCGAATCCAATGAACTCCTCCTTTTCAAGAATGGGATGTGTCGCAAGAGTGTTGGCATCCATAAGATACATTGAGGTGACGGTGGTTGGCCTACGTTCGAGGCGTGGCTCGTTCACTGAGAAAAGTATGCCTGATCCGTCAGCGGAAATATCGTTCAGGTAAACTCCTTTGTAACCGAAAGTCAGAGGCTGTGCGATTCCGGACTTCAGGTCATATTTTATCAGCACTGTGCGGTCACGCCAACCCGGCTGCCGATCTTCCGGATGGACTATCTCGTAGATGTCGGGATCCTCCTTGGGGCCTTCCTTTACCTGCGACAGAATAATGTAATCTTCAGATGGAGACATTGTGATATAGCCGTTCGGGAGGTCTTTTACAATAACCTTTTCCTCTTTTGACACCGGGTCGAAAGTGACAAGCTGTTTTTTGCCGCTGCGGTTGCGGGTGAAATACAGCAAATCGCTTTTGGGCATCCACACCATATATTGCCCTATGCCGAATAATTCCTGTCCGGTGGCTGGATCGGCGATAGTGTAAGAATAATCGGTCTGACCGTTGTCATCTGTGAATGAATATGCTTTCAGCAGATATTTGCCGCTCGGGGAGAGCTCAGCCAAGGCGATACGTTTTCCCGTGAGCACGTCCATGAGGGTGTAGCGGCGGTCTTTGTTATCGGCTTGTATCCATTTTTCCGGGGTGTCGGTCTCAATAGAGATCCTTATATCGTTTTTATTGCCGGGTTGGGTAAGGCATTTCACTACTACATTATGAAGGGCAGGGGTCAGTGAGAGGGTGGGGGAGTCAGTCTTTTTCCCGTCAACGAATATCTGATAGTCATCAATCCCTTCCACGTTGATAGTGCCGGTGGTATAGCCGGGGTTGTCTATGGAGAAAGCGAGGAGATGGAGGGCATTTTCTTTGGCAGATTTGATGGAGGGAGCCTTCATCGGTTTGCCGGATTTGACGAGATCGATGTCAAGCGGCGTGTCAAGAAGCGACTTGGTGTCAAATTTCTTGGAATTGACATCTACGGAGTCAACCTGATAGGGTGAGATGACCGGGAAAGGTCCGCTGTATTTCAGCGTACTTATATTGACCGTCTCTGCACACATTCCCACTGACATAGCCACTGAGAGCGGTAGGATTAAAAATCTTTTCATGGTTTCGGGTGGTATATTGAGAAATTATATGCCACAAAGGTAACATAATTTGACTCTTTATGCAAATCTGCATTGCCTAAAGAGTCAAATAATAAGGAAAGGACAAATAAATCCGTGAGGGGAGGGGAACTATTTGCGGCGAGAGAAAAGGACATAGATGACTATAGGGGCACCTATTACGGGAGTGACTGCATTGACCGGTATGACAGAATTTGCAGGGAGCACACACAGCAAGGAGCAGCCTAAGGTCACTGCGGCGCCACAGAGCATGGTGGCCGGCATTAGTATGCGGTGACTGTCGGTGCGGAAAATCAGCCGGGCGATATGAGGCACTACAAGTCCTATGAATGACACGGGACCGCAATAGGCTGTGATCACGGCTGTAAGAATGCCTGTCGAGAGTAGGAGCGTGTTTCTGACTCTCGTCAGGTTCACACCCAGATTGCGAGCATAGGAGTCGCCGAGAAGGATAAGATCAAGTGACTTTGTCAGAAGCAAGGCAAGGAAAATGCCTAAGGCGGTGATGCCGCAGAAGAGAGGCAACTGCTGAAGAGACACCCCGTTGAATGTGCTCATGCCCCACATCACATAGTTTTGCACCCCTTCGGCACTTGACACATAGTTAAGGAGCATGATCACAGCCGAGACAAGGTAGCCAATCATGATGCCGGTGATAAGCAGCATAAGATCGTTTTTAAGCACTGAAGAAAGCATTATGAGCAACCCCATCACCAGGAGGCTTCCGGCAAAAGCACCGAAAATGACCGCCGCATATCCCCCCAAAGAAAAAGAGCCCGCGCCTATAGATCCGCCGAGAAACAGCATCACAACAGCCACGCCGAGACTTGCGCCGGAATTAATGCCGAGTATTGAAGGCCCGGCAAGCGGATTGCGGAATGCCGTCTGCAACAGCAGTCCTGAGACTGCCAGCCCGGCACCGGCGAAGCAGGCTGTCACAGCCATAGGGAGCCGGCTGCCAATCACAATGAATTCTTCTGCCCCAAAGCCGTCGGTGCCAAGCAAGATAAGCAACACATCATGCAAAGGGATTTTTACCGAACCAAAGAAGATATTCAGCAGAAAAAGGATTATAACGATTATGGTGACAACGAGGAATTTCATTGCAGAGGATGTTTTTCAGGAGAGGGGATTCAGTTCATTTTGGTGAAATAATGCCTGTCATATTCCGGAGTGCTGACCTGAGGCTGTAAGATGGATATCAGATCTGCAAGAAGCCATTGGGGATGAAAGGGTATGTCTTCGTAGAAAAACACACTGGCGGTGTTGCATCCATACACATTTTTATCCTTGAGGGCCTTGATCTGGGTATAAATAGGATTGTCGGAGGCCAATTCCGCCAGGGTCTTGTCAGTTGACTGTGTGTAACGCACAATCCACACGTCGGCATCTCCCGCTTTGTGAAGCACCTGTTCGCCGGCCAACGGAGAACTGCCGCTTTTGTCAATGTAGGAGAAAGGATTAGTGCCTCCGGCATCCTCAATAAAAATGCCCATCGTGGAATGTTTTGCGGGCACATTCCATGAGGACCCATACAGACGGTCAACAAGCACCTTCGGGCGCACGGCAGATTTGGAAGCCAGGTCTTTGAGACTCAGGTAGGCTTTCTCAGTGGCATCAAAGATCTTACCGGCGTTTTCCTGCGCGCCATAGAGCAACCCATAGAATTTCATCCATTCGGCACGTCCGAGCGGTGAAGTCTCCATGTAGTCGGCACATTCGATAATAGGAATGCCAAGCTGTCCTAACTTGCCATAGGTGCCGGAATTTTCAAAAGGAGAGAGGAGTATGCCGTCGGGATTCAGCTTTATGATTTTTTCTATATTCGGAGTCATGGAGTTGCCGCAGTCAGCCACTTCTCCCGATTCAATTCTTCCAGCCAGTTCCTTTTGGTGGATATACTGCGCATCACACACTCCTTTGATGGCATCTATGGCTCCTAACTCAGTGATCAGGCTATTGTGAACCGAAGAATAGACGAGAGTGCTTTTGAGGGGCGTGCGGACTATTGTGCCGGTCGGCAGATTGGCAGGCAGGCTGACAGAATCAGGCACAAGAATATAGGTGTGGAGAATAGCGGTGGTATCCCAGGGATTGCGAATGTCGGCCTTTACGAAATCGTCATACTCGGTGAGAGCTAAATTCTCGGCATATGAAAGGGGAATATCCTTTCCTTGTCCATGTGGCGACCCGCCGGTGTTGTTGCTCCCGCAGGAAGCGAGGAGCAACAACGTTATTGTGAAGGTCAGGTTAATGATCTTTTCAAGATTCATAGTTAAAGCTATGCCGAGTGATTAGTGGAGGTCAATAAACACAGCCTTGTAAGGGTTGATGCCACCGGAATTAAATTTGGTGACATAAGATCCGTCGCGTTTGAAGCGGTAGACCTCTCCGTTGGTCACGTAATCGGAAGTGGCAACATAGATATCGCCAGTCTCATCATCAACAGCCATCATGTAGATGCTTGCAGAGGCGAGAGCTTCAGGAGCGTCTTTCATGAATGAAGACTCCACGATGCGTCCTGCCTTTATGTCATAGTAAAAGAAGGTGTTGGTAGTGGTGTAGGTAGACCAGTCAGTGACAGAGTTTACAAGATACACCTTATCGTTTCCGGTGGCCATCTTAGTGGCTGTGGCAAGTGTAGTAACCTTGTTGCCTTGCTTCGGGTCTATCATTTGTAACTCATAGCCTTTGTCAGCGTAATTGCCAAAACCGATAACGAAAATCTTGTCGTCCTCCTCAGCCAAGATATTGGGATTTGTGGTGACAGTGAGGGTCTCGGAAAGAGTGAATGACTTTAGGTCAATGACAAACATTTCGTCGAAGTATTCAAACTTGTCGGCAGATTGGTTGTAAGAGTTGGCTACATAGAGTTTGTCATTTTCAATAGCAACTCCCTCAAGGTTTGCGCCCAGATCAGTGAGCTTGCCTACGACGGCGAGATCCTTCTTATTGATTTTCGCCACCACTCCGCCATGGAAAGATGCGTAGAGAAAATCATCCTCGATTGCAATCCGCCTGATGCCACCCTGCAGCTGAGGATCAGAAGTGAAAGACACTCTCTTTTGCTCCACTCCGGCGGCATTAAGCTTGGTCAGATAGTTTGAGCCATAAACCGCCACGTAGATAAAATCATCGTCTTCAATCATATCTTCACCTGTGTCGCCCAACCTCATGCCGTTCTGCTCATAAAAGATGTCGTCGATGATTGTGCCGTCGTCAGTGCCATATAAAGTAATATTGGAGTTGTTGGCATCCATTGACCCGGCGTTGAGAATGAACATTCGGTCATTAGGAAGGTGTTCCACTTTGGAACCGGTGTCATCATGTTTCGGATCGTCATCATCACTGCACGAGGTTACGAAACCACCACATGTAAGCATGGCGCACATTGTGAGCCAAAATTTAGTCTGTTTCATTTTTTGATTGTTTATTAGAGTTTTAATTAAAAGTAAAAAACGCCGGTAAGCCTCCAGGAACGTCCCGGCATAGGATAAAATTTTATGACGTCATATTGTTTGTCGGTAAGGTTGATTATTTCACCTTTTACAGAGAAACGACAGTTTCTGACATTAAAATCTCTTGAAAGGGTCAGGGTGTGATCATCATATCCTGCAATCTCATTTATCGGGATGTTCTGATCAAGATAATACCGTTTTCCTACAAAGACGATTGAATAGCCGATATTGATCCAGGGTGTTTCCACCAGTGCGGCAATATTGCCGCTGTGCTCCGGAGTATATGGAAGCTGGTCTTTGTAGGTTTTTGAATCCTTGTCGGTCAGGTCAATCGCCTTTTGCCATGTGTAGGCACCTGAAAGGACGAGATCAATGTCGAGAGGAAGGGAAATGGCTGTGGCGATGGTCATGTCAAGCCCCGTGACATGCACTTTCCCAAAGTTTGCCATTTTCCATGCATATGTGGAAGGGAAGGCCACTATCTTGTCGGTCACATCATTATAATAAGCATCCAGGGTAAACGACAGATAATCCATTGCAGGGAAGAGGGCATGTCCCCATGTGATTCCTAAATCAAATTCGTTTGCTTTCTCCGGACGCAGAGTGCGGCTTCCGAGGCGATAATAGTAAAGATCATTAAACGTGGGCACCCTGAACGTGTTCTTATACAAGGCCCTTACATAGAAAAGTTTTTCCTGCCAGGGTTGGAAACTGAGAGAGAGGGATGGATTAAGTTTGCTGATGTCTTTCGGAGGATCACCATATTTCACTTTTTCAGTTATTAGGGTTGTCACCAGCGAACCGCTCAGAGTGAGGTGAGGAATTTTCCAGCGCGCACTCAGTGCCGAGATTGATGAGTAACGGGTAGGATATGGACATTCATACATGGTGCTGCTTAATTTGTTGACAGCACCATCCTGGGCAAGGGCAACTGATAATCCGGACAAAGGTTGGAAAAGTCCGGTTGCCGATACATACCATTCATCCTGATGATGAGTGGCACGATAAAGACCGTTCTCAAACTGGGGTCCGGTCTCCTCATCCTTGTTCCAGCCGTAGGTATATTTTGCCTGTGCCTGAAGGCTCCACCTGGGATTGAACGTCTTCTTATAGCGTGCCATCACAAAGGCGTTTTCGTCCCAGAGCTTTTCTGTGGATATAGGATTGTAAAGGGTAATCGCTCCAGGGAGTCCGCGCTTTGAATAGAAGTAATAACCTTTGAGTTGGAGATCGCCGCCGTCAGGCATGGCGTAATAAATATTGCCTTCGGCATGCCATGAGTCAATTTCTGAATTGTTGCGGCGTTCATCGGTTTCATATTTGCCGTTGATAAGCTTAAATGGGTAGTTGCCATCCGAACGAAGGTAAGTGGCATCTACAGATGTTGTGACACGAGAGCCTATCTTCTGCCACCATCTGAGCGATGGAGAGACATAACCAAACGACCCACCTTTCATCTGCACACGGAAAGAGTAAGGTTTGGAGGGGTCGAAATGAGGTTTCTCGGTCCATATTCCCAACACGGCAGCAGAGGCGTAAAGCTTTGCGCTCTGAAGCATATCGTCGGTCTGCCCGACAGCAAGGGAGAGCATTCCGACATTGTCAAGTGAGAAACGTCCTATGTCAATTTGCCCTGCCTGACAGTTGCTGACCGGTGAACCGTCATAGCTGACGGCGGTGTGTTGGGCACCCATATTGCGCACAGATACTGTTTTGAGACCTCCGACACCTCCATAGTCTTTGACGTTGGTGCCGGCAAAGCGTCTTACGGCATCAGCCATGTTCTGGATGCCGAGTTTGGAAATGTCTGCAGATGAAAGTGTCTGCACGGGAGCAGCAGCGGATATTTTGCCAGGAGCACGGCGTGATGTAACAACCAATTCCTCAATGTCATTGACATCGGGAACAGTATCTGTAGAATTAGGACTGTTGGCCGGGTTTTGAGCAGCGACGTTGCTGCATGTTAACATACATACGCCTAAGGTGTAGGCGCAGATAGAGTTAATGGGTTTTGAAAAGTGGATATGCATTCTCATCCTCGAAAGAAAAACATAAAATTATGGCTTATTGGCAGGTCTTCGGACTTATTCCATTTCCAGACATGCCTTCCCACGACGGTTGGTGCGTCGCAGTGGCAAAATCTTTACGCAGGTGTAAAAATTTTTAGCCGGAAAACTGAGACCGTTTGGTTAAGTTGGTCTCGTGGAAATTACCGCAGCGGGACTGTCAGGGATTCTCACCCTGTTCCCTATTATCGCTCGGCTGTGTTTTTTGATCAGGATTACCTGTAAGGCAGCTTTGCGAACCAATTGCGCGGCAAAGTTACAAAATAATCTTATGATTCCAAAAAATCTACACTTCTATTTACATACATAGAGGTGTAAAAAAGATCCGGTCAGAATCTTCTCTGATCGAAATACAAGTTTATGGTTTATAAATCAGTGAATTAGTTGGATTGAGAAAGAATCCGCTCTATTTCCTTAATTAGAATATGATGAGCTGGGACAGCCATGTCGCCATGGTTGTAGCCGTCAATCTTATATATTTTGACGTCGGGATGTCCTGTGAGCTGCATCATTCTCCACATATACAGGTTTTCCTCATAACGCCCGAATAGCTCTTGCTCAGCGTCACCCGTAATGATGATATAAGGTGGGGCATCTTTTCTTACGTGGAACAATGGTGCGTTGCGGTCAACCCAGGGGGTTAGTTCTCCTATCCCTCGAGATTTACGGTCAGAGAAATGTGTAATTACCTGTCCGCTATAGGGTATAAGCCCTGCCAATGTATCTGCATTAATACCGTATTTCTCAAGGCGGCTCTTGTCAAGTCCAATCATGCTTGTCAGAAATCCTCCGGCAGAATGACCTGACACAAATACTTTTGAAGGGTCGCCGCTATATTCAGATATATTGTTGATAACCCAGTTTACAGCCTCAGCAGCGTCATCAATGCACTCAGTGACAGACACATCAGGGATAAGCCGATAGTTAGGGGCAACAATTACATATCCACGCTCCATAAGTTCGTTGGGTATGAATTTTTGTCCACCTGTTAGACCTCCACCATGAAACCAGATAATGACAGGGAGGTCTTTGGCATCTGTAGGGTGATGGATGTCAAGTTTGAGCCTGTGTCGCGACAGGGAATCTTGCTTTTGGGAATAGGGAATATCAAGTTCTGTCACATAAGGAGAAGATCCAAAACAAGATAACAGCCCTAACACTATTTCAATGATAAGAGTAGAAAGTCGGAAGATCATAATGAACACAGTTATTGTATTTGCCGATTGATGCTGCAAAAATAGTTAATTAGTTCAACATCGGCAAATGATGACTTCAAAATGTTTCTATTCTTTTATAAAGTGAGTGTGCTTAAAGCAATCGTTTTGAATAATTGACAATGAACCATTGAGAAGAGGTATTTATTAATAAGCTGAAAGAAAGTCCAAACTCATCTCGAGCTTGGACTTCTTCATTATATTTCAGCTATGAAAGATGGAGAACGTAGGAGTAACGTTTGTAGAATTTATCAGTCGAGGCAATCGTCAAGGGCTTTGGTGATGGCTGCGCGGTCAAGGTCTTTGCCGATGAAGACGAGTTTCTGCATGCGGTCGCCATACTTCTCATCCCAGTCACGCCGAAGCCCCGGTTCAGTGGCCAGCATTCTCTCAAGTTCATCTTCCGGGGCGGTGGCATACCATTGTCCTGCCTCGGTAAGTTTTTTCTGCACCCCGGCCTGCTCAAAGAGATATGACATGTCGGTATTGTCGGAGAAATAGCATATTCCTTTAGCGCGAATCACGTTCTTAGGCCAATGTTTTGCCACAAACCAGTCGAACTTATTTATGTCAAAAGGCTTGCGACGGAAATATACGAATGTGCCAATGCCATATTCCTCTGCTTCTCCCTCGTCATGGTGGTGATGATGGTGGTGGTGATGACATACACCGTGCTCATGATCACAATCGGAATGGTCATCATGGTCATGATGATGATGGTCATGGTCGTGGTCGTGATGGTCGTGATGGTCGTGGTGATGGTGATGTTCCTCTTCCTCTATTTCATCAATTGGCTTCTCAATTTCCTGAATCCAGGTGGCTGCTGTCACAGTCTTTTCAAAGTTAAAGAGATGGGTGTTGAGGATTTTATCAAAATCAATGTCGCAATAATCACACTCTATTATCTCCGCTTTAGGCTGAATGGCACGTATGATGCTCTTGATGTGGTCGGCTTCTTCACGGGTGACTTCCGAAATCTTATTGAGAAGGATGATATTGCAAAACTCTATCTGTTGAATTACGAGACTTTCAATATCCTCTTCCCCGATATTCTTGGAAGCGAGACGGTCACCACTTTCAAATTCACTTTTCAGGCGCAATGCATCAACTACAGTCACAATGCAGTCGAGCACCGGCACGCCATGGCGCGTAAGGTTGGGTGCGATGGTGGGCATTGAGCAGATTGTCTGTGCAATCGGTTCAGGCTCACAGATGCCGCTGGCCTCAATCACGATGTAGTCAAAATCCTGCTGCACAAGGTCGGAGAGCTGCTGCATAAGGTCAGTTTTCAACGTGCAGCAGATGCAGCCGTTCTGCAACGCTACCAGACTGTCGTCGGCACCACCTACGACACCACCTTTGGCGATAAGGTCAGCATCAATGTTGACTTCACCTATGTCGTTGACAATCACGGCAAATTTTATTCCTTTACGATTATTGAGGATCTTGTTGAGCAGAGTGGTCTTACCACTGCCAAGATAGCCGGTCAGGAGCAAGACGGGAGTTGTCTTAGTTGCCATATCAGATAGACTTGACGTAATCCTTTATTTCCTCAATATTCTTTTTAGCCTCATTGATAGTGTAGGGGAGCTGGATCATGTCCTCAACACGTGAACCGGGAATAACGGCATCTTTCAATTCCTGCGGAGAGGGAACCGAGGGGAGTTTGCTATATTCCTCGAAAGTGTATTTTGTGAAAACAGAGTTTGCACCTATTCCCTGATTGTTGAGATACCATCCACCGCCGAGGCTTGTAGGGATGGATGACTTTGATATGTCGGAAGGGGCGGGGAAATATGTCAGTTGACCGTTAGGACCGATAGTTATGGCCACATGATTGGCATAGTCGCCGTTCATTTTAAAGGCGGTTGCCTTCGGCATCATTCCCACAAGAGGCTGCTGTCTCACTTCGATTGGCTCCACAGACTTGGAGGGAGCAACGTCGGAGGCAGTTTTCTTAAATCCCATCACCAACGGTTGTTTATGCACATAAGTCTGAGGTGAACATGCGGTCAGCAGACCTATGGCCGGGATGAGGTAAATTAACTTATTCATAATATAATATATTTTTCGAAGTTGGCTTAATAAGATTCTTCAGGCGAAGGAAAGTTTCCGGACTTTACATCGGCAATATAATTCTGCACGGCATCATTCATGACGTCGGCAAGATTGGCATATCTTCTGAGGAAGCGTGGAGAAAACCCTTTGTTTATGCCAAGCATGTCGTGCATGACGAGCACCTGACCATCCGCTCCTGCGCCGGCTCCGATGCCGATCACAGGAATAGTGATTTCTTCGGCTACCTTTTTTGTCAGGTCAGCAGGGATTTTTTCAAGGACGATGCCAAAGCAACCTATCTCCTCAAGCATTTTGGCATCTTCTATAAGTTTGGCTGCCTCAGCTTCCTCACGAGCGCGGACATTGTATGTGCCAAATTTGTTAATGCTCTGGGGCGTCAGGCCCAAATGACCCATAACCGGAATTCCGGCACAAAGGATTCTTTCGATAGATTCCCTGATTTCGGATCCCCCCTCCATCTTGACTGCCTCGGCATGACTTTCTTTCATTATGCGTATTGCCGATGCAAGCGCTTCCTTTGAGTTGCCCTGATATGAACCAAATGGAAGATCAACCACCACCAAGGCACGCTTTGTGCCTTTCATGACGGATTTGGCGTGATAGATCATCTGGTCAAGGGTAATCGGTAATGTGGTGGTGTTGCCGGCCATTACATTAGAGGCGGAATCGCCTACGAGGATCACATCAATACCCGCCTCATCAAGAATTTTTGCTGACGAGAAATCATAAGCGGTGAGCATTGATATTTTCTCTCCTCGCTGCTTCATTTCCACAAGCCGCCGGGTGGTGACTTTGCGGGCGTTATCAGTTGTATTCGTTGACATAAATATTGCGCTGAAAGCGCCAAATTAAGTTATAAACTATCCTAAAGGAACAGCTTTTTTGTTAATACGCTGCAAATATAGGGAAAATATCGTGAATTTTGACTAAATTTGCATCATAAAAACAACAAATAATCAGAATGGAATATAATCATCGTGAAATTGAGCAGCGCTGGCAGCAGTATTGGCGCGATAATGAAATATACCGGACAACGGAGAAACCGGACCAAAAGAAATTCTATGTGCTTGACATGTTCCCCTATCCTTCGGGGGCAGGTCTGCATGTAGGCCATCCACTCGGCTATATTGCAAGCGACATCTATTCCCGCTATAAGAGACAGCAGGGATTCAACGTGTTGCACCCTATGGGATATGATGCCTATGGACTGCCCGCAGAACAATATGCCATCCAGACAGGTCAGCATCCTGAGAAGACCACAGTGGAGAACATAGCCAGATATAGAGAACAGCTTGACAAAATCGGTTTCTCGTTTGATTGGAGCCGGGAGGTGCGCACCTGTGATCCTAAATATTATAAATGGACCCAGTGGGCCTTCATGCAGATGTTTAATTCCTATTATGACACGGAGGCGGAAAAAGCTCGTCCTATCACTGAACTCGTGAAGCATTTCTCAGAGAAGGGCACTGATGGAGTGCATGCGGCCTGCAATAAGGAGCTGCACTTTACGGCAGAGGAATGGAACAGCTATGATGAGAAGCAGAAGGCTGACATACTCATGAACTACCGCATAGCCTATCAGGGTGAGACAATGGTGAACTGGTGTGAGGCATTGGGAACTGTGCTGGCCAATGATGAGGTAAGTGAAGGAGTCAGTGTGCGCGGCGGTCATCCTGTGGAACAGAAAGTGATGAACCAGTGGTGTCTGCGTGTATCGGCTTATGCCCCACGCTTGCTGAATGACCTTAACCAACTTGAATGGAGCGATTCGTTGAAAGAGACCCAACGCAACTGGATAGGCAGAAGCGAGGGCGCGGAGATGAGATTTCCGGTGGTGGGTAAAGATTTTGACCTGGAGATCTTCACCACACGCGCCGATACAAGTTTTGGCGTGACATTCATGGTGCTTGCACCGGAATCAAAATATGTGGATATGCTCGTCACTCCGGAGCAGAAGGATTCTGTTGAGGCATATCTGACAGAAGTGAGCCATAAGACAGAGCGCGAGCGCCAGATAGAGAAGAAGGTGTCGGGAGTGTTTACGGGCAGTTATGCACTTAATCCTATTTCCGGCAAGGAAATACCTATCTGGATCAGCGATTATGTGCTTGCGGGCTATGGCACCGGTGCTATCATGGCTGTGCCGGCACACGACTCGCGCGACTACGCTTTCGCACGCCATTTCGGACTTCCAATCATACCTCTAATCGAAGGTGCGGATGTCAGCGAGGAGAGCTTTGATGCAAAGGAAGGGAAGATGATCAATTCCGCGAATGAGAAACTGGATCTTAACGGACTTGAGGTGAAAGACGCGATTGCAAAGACAAAGCGTTTCATTGAGGCTGAGGGTATAGGAAGGGTCAAGGTCAACTATCGTCTGAGAGACGCCATTTTCTCACGTCAGCGTTATTGGGGTGAGCCATTCCCGATATATTATAAGGATGGGATAGCTCATCTGATGGACGAGAGTGTGCTCCCGCTGATGCTTCCGGAAGTTGATTCTTATCTGCCCACCGCTACCGGCGAACCCCCGCTGGGGCGTGCCAAAAACTGGAAGACTCCGGAAGGTTATCCGATAGAGCTGTGCACCATGCCGGGGTTTGCAGGTTCAAGTGCATATTATCTGCGTTATATGGATCCTCATAATGACAAGGAGCTTGTAAGCAAAGAGGCTGATGAATACTGGCGCGATGTGGATCTTTATGTGGGGGGCGCGGAACATGCCACCGGTCACCTTATTTACTCACGTTTCTGGAATAAATTCCTTTATGATCTCGGTCTTGTGGTTGAGACGGAGCCGTTCAAGAAATTGGTAAATCAGGGCATGATACAGGGACGCACAAGCTTCGTTTACCGAATCAAGGATACCAATACTTTTGTAAGCAAGGGCCTGAAGGATAATTATGAAGTTACTCCAATCCGTGTAGACATCAACCTGGTCAATAACGATGTGTTGGATGTAGATGGATTCAAGGCATGGCGTCCTGAATATGCAGATGCAGAATTTATACTTGAAGACGGCAAGTATGTATGCGGTTATGCTGTGGAGAAGATGTCGAAATCAATGTTCAACGTTGTTAATCCCGATGATATAGTAGAACGTTACGGCGCTGATACACTCCGTCTTTATGAAATGTTTCTTGGGCCCTTGGAGCAATCGAAGCCTTGGGACACTAACGGTATTGACGGTGCCAACCGTTTCCTGAAAAAATTGTGGGGCCATTTCAACAAGGTTGACAAGGTGAATCGCGTCCCTATGACCAAAGAGGAGCTCAAGACAATGCATAAGCTCATCAAGAAGGTGACATATGATATTGAACATTTCTCGTTCAATACATCGGTGTCAGCTTTTATGGTTGCCCTCAATGAACTGACCGCACAAAAATCGACCAATGCGGAAGCTATGGAAATCTTTACACGTCTCATCGCTCCTTTTACTCCTCACATTGCTGAGGAATTCTGGCGTGCTCTCGGCCATATGGAGTCGGTGGTAGATGCCGCGTGGCCGATGTATGAGGAGAAATATCTGAAGGAGGATACAGTAAAATATCCTGTCAGCTTCAATGGAAAGACCCGATTCACAGTGGAGGTTCCTGCGGATGCTTCTAAAGAGGAGGTAGAAAAAGCAGCCCTTTCAGATGCCGGGGCAGAGAAATGGCTTGGCGGAAAAACCCCCAAGAAAGTGATTGTCGTGCCGGGCAGGATCGTCAATGTGGTAATCTGACAATGAGAGTTGCCTAATTAATCTAATTAAAAGATAGGTATTCACAATAAAACGCACCATTGGTGCGTTTTTTTTATGATGAAAAAGAATCTTCCAAAAATCGTTTTTGCCACAAATAATCCTCATAAGCTTGAGGAGGCACGCGCTGTGGCAGCTGATTATCTTCAGATATTATCTTTGTCGGATATAGACTGTCATGATGAGATACCCGAAACTGCGGCCACACTTGAGGGGAATGCCCTTATCAAGGCCCGTTGGGTGAAGGAGCGCTATGGATATGACTGTTTTGCCGATGACACAGGTCTTATGGTAGATGCACTTCAAGGAGCTCCGGGAGTGTATAGTGCCCGTTATGCGGGTCCTGACTGCTCCCCACGTGACAATATTGAATTGCTGCTAAAAAACCTGAGTGGCGTTACTGAACGTGAAGCCAGATTTACAACTGTCATTGCCCTTATAAAAGGCGATGAGGAACATATTTTTACAGGTGAGGTTGAGGGGAGAATAGCAACAGAGCCTCATGGGGAGGCCGGGTTCGGTTACGATCCTATTTTCATTGCCAAGGAATCGGGGAAAGCCTTTGCGGAGATGACCCCGGATGCGAAAAACGCTATTTCACATAGAGGGCGTGCCATGCGTGAATTTATGAAATTTATTATCCGATAGTTTGTATTCCATATTTACTTTTAAACAACTGCAACAATATGATAAAGTTTTTTGTGACAACACTTATTTGTCTGGTGTCTGTATTGACAGTGTGGGCTGATCCACGCTGGAAGATGCACGTTACATATGACGGGGAAATAGATAATATTTTTGAGACTCCTGATTATGTTTACTTCACTTCAAGAGCCATGAAGGACTATCAGGGACAAAGACGCATGTCTTTGTTTCGATATGATAAGGCAGGAGATGAGATCCAGACTCTTTCGACTGACAACGTATTGTCATCAAACACAGTCTCTAAGGTGCAGTACTGCCCGCAGAAGGGTTATATTGTGGTGGTCAACACCAATTTCGACATAACTTTCATATATGATGACGGAAAGGTGGTTACGGTGCCTGATTACAGGCTTTCCTCAATGGATTATTCAAAAGATATCAATTCTATAACCATCGACCCCTGGCATGACAGGGTTTATCTGGCAACCAAGTTTGGTTATGTGGCTCTTAATGATGAGAAGTATGAGATAGCACAGAGCCATTTGTATGGGGAGGAGTTTAAGTCGGTGGCAAGGGTAGGTGACTACTTCTTATTGTCGGATGGCAAAAGCATCCGTTATGCCAAAGCATCCGCTCCAAGACTTTCGCTGACTGATTACGAGACAATTGATTTAGAGAATGCGAATTTTGAATATATCGCTCCTTTGTTGGAGGATGACTGTTTGTTAGTAAACTATCTCCAATCTCCTTATCAGATAGGGTATCTGGACTTATCTGGCAGCCAGCCGGACTATAAGATTCTTTCGACTTCAAGGTGTTATAGTGTAAGCAACAATAAAAATGGTGTAATTGCAGCTACTAAAGATAGGCTCCTGCAGTTTGAATCCGGAGGAACCATGACACAGATTGAGCGTCCGGAGGCAGATTACGGTCTGACAGCGGGCTCATATGATCTTTCAGAGATATGGAATGGGTATTTGAGAAAGGGTATAAACAGCGAGCGCATGGGTGCAACGGCCTCTGATTGGGTTGTAACAAGAGATTATATGATGCCTGATGCTCCATCTTCATTTGTCACTCCCGAGATGGTGATGCATCCTACTTATGGGGTAATGGTGCCAAGTTATGGTTATGATTATAATTTCGCTTCTTATCCACAGTTCGCTCCTTTCCTGTTGAGTGGATATAAAGACGGATGGTGGACGAATTATGCTCCGGCTTACACTAATCCTGCAAGGGCTAATATATTGGTCTCTACTAACGGTCTGGCCGTTGATCCGGACCGTCCTGAATATGTCTATATGACCAGCGCGCATAATGGTATGGTAAGACTAAACCTGCAAGATGGCGAAGACATCATCCACCTGTCGAAACCTACTGATCCCGATAAGAATTCCCCCGGTTTCGTGGTTTGGGTGGAAGAACAGGTAGGTAAAAACAAATGGTCATGTAATTTTTCTGCTCCCGAATTTGACAGTTATGGCAATTTATGGACAGTGTATGCGGATAAAGATAACCAAACTCCTCCACGTATTCATCTTTTCTGTTGGGAGGCGGGTGACCGTAAGGCGACTACCTCTGCCGCAGATATAAGACTTCCAAAAAAACTGGAAATTGAGTATGACCATGAAGATTGTAACTTCAGCATCGTTGTTCCGTTAAAAAGTTCTGCCAACCGCAATAAGTTGGTTTTCTCCTCCCGTGCCTATGGAAGTGAATTTGCAGTAATCGACACAAAGGGAACGCCTCTGGATGGCAGTGATGATGAGTTGATCGGAGTGAAATCTTTTGTAGATCAGAACGGGGAGGCATTTACCTCTTACAGAATACGCTACATATGGGAGGACCCTGTGACCGGCTATGTATGGGTATGCCATACCGCAGGCGTGTTCTATTTTAACCCGTCAGAATTTACTAACGGTGCCGCCGGACCTCTATATAGGGTTAAGGTTGCGAGAGAGGATGGAACAAATTTGGCTGACTATCTGCTTCATGAGGTTATTGTAAACTGTATGACTACAGATGGTAAAGGTCGTAAGTGGTTTGCTACAGGTGGCGGCGGCTTGATTTGTACTACAGCTGACGGACGTATTATAGAAGAAGAGATAAACACTTCCAACAGTCCTATCCCTTCAGATAATGTCTATGGCCTGATGTATATTCCTTCCTCCAACTCCATGCTTATTTCTACATCGGAAGGAATCGCAGAATATTTCCTTACCGCAGAAGCCTCCGGTTCATCAGATGGAGAACTTAAGATTTATCCCAATCCTGTTAGACCGGATTACTTCGGTTATGTCACAATTGAAGGACTCCCTGAGAGAAGCCTTGTTAAGATCATGGACGCATCAGGAAACATAGTAAAGGAATTTGGCCCTGTAGGCGGTGACGTGCAATGGGATGTTACCAATCATCAGTTTAAGAGAGTAAGTAGCGGAGTTTACTTCGTGCTTGTGTCATCCGGCTCAAGTGACAGCACTTTCTCCACTGTAGGTAAAATCATGGTCATAAACTAATATGGGAAAAAACAAACTAAAGAAATTTGCAGAGATGGATTCTTTCCGTTGTGCTCTGCAATACCCTCGGGAGATTCTTCTTTCCGAGGGATTTCCCTATGTGGGGAAATGGAATAAAGAATTTTTTAAAAAAGATGGAAAGATTTCCCTTGAATTAGGGTGTGGAAAGGGTGAGTATACAGTAGCCCTTGCTAAAGTTAATCCTGATAGAAACTACATAGGAGTCGACATTAAGGGCGCACGGATGTGGACAGGAGCAAAGGAAGTGGAAGAAAACAATATTTCCAATGCCTCTTTTCTTCGGGCGGAGATTGAGAATATTGACAAGTTTTTTGCTCCTGGAGAAATAGACGAAATATGGATCACTTTTCCTGACCCGCAGATGCAGAAGACCCGTAAGCGTCTTACGTCTACCCGCTTTCTTCAGATGTATGGAAAGTTTTTGCGCCCGGGCGGCATAATAAATCTAAAGACAGACTCACCGTTTTTGTTTGAATATACTAAACGGGTGGCAGAACTTAACGGTTTTGATATAGTCATGATTACTGAGGATCTGTATGGCAGCGGCCTGGCAGATCCGGTCAGCTCTATAAAAACGTATTATGAGAGCCAATGGCTGTCAAGGGGTAAGAAGATAAAGCTGATAAGCATGCGTCCTAAGAATTATGACAGTCTACAGGAGCCCGAGAGTGGTGACATAGAGAGGGATACTTACCGAGCCTATCCTCGTCATCATGTTGCTCCTCAACCCGCTCATGAATGACCGGAAGTCTTTACTCACCAATAACCAAACCATAAAACTCCAAACCAAAAATGACTCTTTATCCAAATCTGATTCTTGACGCGCTCAAGAATGTAAAATATCCTGGCAACGGCAAGACGCTGGCAGAGAATGAAATGATCGAAGATGACATCCGCATAGATGGAAATAAGGTTTCATTTTCGTTAATTTTTGATAAGCCTACCGATCCTTTTATAAAAAGTGTGGTGAGAGCTTCGGAGGCAGCTATAAATACCTTTATTTCTCCGGAAGTTGAGATAAAGGGCAACATAGGAGTAAAATATCGTAAACCTGTTGTAGATAAACCGGAGAATCCTCTTCCCAGGGTGAAGAACATAATTGGCATATCATCCGGAAAAGGGGGCGTGGGGAAGTCGACTGTTGCGGCTAATGTGGCCATAGCCTTGGCCGCTAAAGGCTATAAGGTAGGTCTGCTGGATGCTGATATCTTCGGCCCTTCAATGCCAAGAATGTTTGGAGTGGAAGATGAGCAGCTTTACATGATAAATGAAGATGGCCGCGACTGGATAGAGCCGATCGTGAAGTATGGTGTCAAGATGCTCAGCATAGGTTTTTTAGTAAACAAGGAAAGTGCAGTGTTGTGGCGCGGAGGCATGGCAAGCAATGCTCTTAAACAGCTTATATGCGATGCATGGTGGGGCGATCTTGACTATTTCCTGATTGATATGCCCCCGGGCACCAGCGACATACACTTGACTTTGGTCCAGACATTGCCGATCACAGGCGTTGTGGTGGTTTCCACTCCACAGGAAGTAGCACTGGCTGACGCCCGGAAAGGCATAGCCATGTTTGAGAGCGACAAAGTAAATGTGCCTATTCTGGGACTTGTGGAGAATATGGCATGGTTTACTCCGGCTCCTCATCCGGAGGAAAAATATTACATCTTCGGCAATGGAGGGGGTGTGCGGCTCGCCAAGAAGTTAGGTGTCAAGCTGCTTGCCCAGATTCCATTAGTGGCTGAAATCTGCGAGCATGTCGATGAGGGAGCGCCTACAACGACTTCATTGGTGGCCGACTCAATCACGGGTCAAGATACGGATAACCCGGAAGCTTTGGCCTTTAGCCAACTTGCTGACTCAATTGTGGAGGCTTGCAATGAGCGTAATAACACCCTGCCGCCGACAGAAAAAGTAAGTGTGCACTAAATCCTTATAAATCATCATAAGCTTTCTTTGTTCTTCTGTGCTTGTAAGTTGTTAGACTCTCAGGCACAGAAGAATTTTTTATATACTTATGCCAAATGGTCAATCAAAGGTAAAGTGGCGTCGGCGTTGCCGCCGGGAATAGTTTTTGGTAAGGAGAGTGTCAATCGGATGCCACAACAAAAAGAGAGGTACTGCCCAAAACAGGCAGACAGAACCAAGCGCCCTGGCAGCTTTCCTATATACATATATTTCCGCAGCACTCAGAAGAATCAGAATGGCCAAAGCAATCCATAGATGTAAGAGCTGCGGCAGCCCTGCGATGGCACCGGCACAGGCGGCTATAAATGCCACCCACTGCATTGCCGAGCCAAGTCCGGCACGCAGAAAGGGTAATTTGGGCAGAAGCTGCGATGTGAAACGATAATTGTTTTTCATCTCGGCCAGTACACGATTGCCCGATTCACCCCAGTCATATGTCAGAATGGCATCGTGAGAGATCATGACATCGGTATTGTCGCCATTTGATATCTCGTTGACGAAAAGATCATCATCGCCATTCATCAGGTGGAGGGAGCCGGAATAGCCTTTGTGATCAAAGAACAGTTGCCGTCTGAACGCAAGGTTATAGCGGTCGCCCCGGTAGGGATACTTATTGATGGCTGCCCCGAGCCATTGGCATGCAGTCAGGGTAGTGTCAAATTGTCTGAACCATTTCCCGGCCCCCTGAAGGTTGTCAAATTCGATATGGGAGTAGCCCAATACTATTTCTATGGAAGGCTCATGGAAGAATGGCTGCATCATAAGTGATAACCATGATTTTGAGGGAATGATACAGTTGGAGCCTGTGGTCAGCACGATGTCGCCTTTTGCTGCCTTCATTCCTACAGTCTGCGCAAGTTTGCGCCGGCTCAGATTATGTGAGTCAGGCGGAATGAAAGTTACGTATAGATTATGTGGATAAACCTTTTGCAGTCGTTCGCCCAAGGAAGCGGATACCTCATGGCCGCCTTCATTGACGATCACAACTTCGTAATTCGGATAGTCTTGATTCATGAGGGCGTCAAGATATTCAAGAAGAGAGTCTTCAGAGGTAATGGTGTAGACAATCACAGACACTAGTGGCACTTCCTTCCCTTCCGGGAGGTTTAACATTGCCGCTTCTTTTTCTTGCTTGCGGGCCGTTGTCACCACACGCCACATTGGAATAAATCTCGCGAGCAGGGCGATGATGGCGGCGGCTAAGGATATGATGAGACAAATCCAGGCTGCTGTGTTAATTGAAGGTATCATAAGGGAATGGAAGTTTTATAGTTGATGAAAAGTTGTAAATTATAGGTCAGAATTCTGAGAAAAATTTAGGCCGGAACACAATCCCGACGCGAAGACGCGAATGGAATTTATTATAATCCAGCAGGTTCTCACCATAGCCGTTGTAATACTGTGCAAACAGATTCAGATTGGTTTTTTCTGACACTGTCCAGGTCAGATCCCATATCGTGTTGAAATTAAGGTTCCAACCCTTTCTTTTGAGCCAGGTTAAACCAAAAGAGAATTTTTTATTTCTGGTGGTAGCGACCACTCCTCCCTGAAAAATGCCATAATACCGGAGGATATCCCGATTGTTCTGTCCATCAATGATTGGTATCCAATATTTTGCATGCACCATGAGCCATTCGTCGATTATGGTAGAGCCGTAGAGTGATAATCGGTTCCAACTTCTGGATGCGTCGCCGTCTTTGCCATTACTCTCATGTTCAAGGAGCAGCGACAGTTTACCCATATATCTGTCTTTATTGAAGAAAGGTTTCGACCATCCGATAGAAGGGTTGAAATTAAGATCACGCATAGGCATGGAGTTCTGGAAAACATTCCAGAAAGTCTTCTGGGTGTAGGTGAGGAATACAAATGAGTTCCATGGAAGGGTAGCATTCGTAAGCCGGATGGCAAGGGATATCTGAAACTTTACATCGGAATTCATCGATGTGGGCTTTTGGAAAGGGGCAGTGCCAACTGTGAAATAGTTGTCCTTATATAATCCGAAGAACGGGCCATAGTCGAGTTCATGTTTTAAAGAATCTATAAACTCGCGTTGGTCTTCAACTGGCACAAGCTGGGCATCTGTCGTTAGAGACATGACAAACGACAGGATCAATATGGTCAAAGCGGATGTAAGGCGCTTCATAAGGGTGGGTGGTCTATGAGTGTATAGTTTTATGGTCAACACAACGATATGTGGTTATGACCTGTGTTCAATATGCAAAATTAATAAATAATAGCTATATGACCGCAATGGGTTAGAGGTAAAATAACATGTAGGGGTCGTTTATTGCAGTTTTATCTTGCAAATAGAAATGTGCAGCATCAGATTATACCTTGCTCAGGAGCTTATTTAGCCAGTTTGCCGGAAAGAATGAGTCTTTCGGAAGCCTTCCATAAATCATCTTTATCAATGTGGTCTGTAGAGTCATTATGATTGCCCGAGCCAGGCAGCAGCGAGCGTCCTAACCCTCTGTAGGATGTGCCCAAGACGGGACAGGTATAATCCTCTATCCCCATTATATCAAGTATTGTCGGAAATAGGTCTGCCTGATCAACTTTATCTGATATTTTCAATCCATGTCCGGAGTTGAGAATAAAGATAGGTATGTAAGCAGTGTTGAAGTCTGATGAAAGAAATTGTGCTTTTGGTTCATGATCAGCAGCTATCACAATAATAGAGTTGTCATATAAATCTTTATTTTTAAGGGTATCAAGAAATCTGCCGAGCCATAGGTCAAAAGCGGCGGTCGCCGTCCAATAGTTACGATCACGGGGATCGGATATTTGGTTTGGGATTAGAGTTTTTATGTCAACGGCCGGTGAATTATAAGGATCATGCATTGAGAGAGTGCTTGCAAGAAGAAAGAAAGGCTGGGGGAGGGTGTCAAGGATACTTAATGTTTTCTCAAATATTTTTTTATCAGCGTTAATACCGCTTTCATCTACGTTGTCAAATAGGGAGTCAAACCCATAGCTTGATGAAGTAAGGAAGTGACGCCACACTTTTTTTGATTCTCCGATCACCTCCACGATCTGCTTGTAATTAAGTGCCTTCGCAAGTGAGGGATAATCGGCAGAGGAATGAGATTCGATCAAGGCAGTTGAGCGGAGTGGTAAAAGTCCGGTGTTATAAATGAATTGGCCATCGGATGAACGTCCGGGCCCGGTTTGAGGCACGACATTCAAGGCGGCAATTACTGAAGAATCGTTGGCGAGGCGAGTTAAGACGGGAAGACAGGTGGCAGAATACTCATGGGTTAGAACGTCAGAAGCCAATGACTCCACAATAATGAAGATCAGATTTTTGTTATAGTTCCTCTTGTGGAAGAATTGTAAGTCTGTTGATACCTTGGCATTCGATAGGAATAATTGAGAGATGTATTGAGTCTCTTTATCTGAAAGGGGGATAGGTCGTTGCAACGCCATAAAAAGAATACGTGAAAGGTAGCCCTGAAACCCAAAAATCTTGTAGTATCCAATGTTAGCGGTTTGAAGTTTCCATGCTTCGACATAGGCTTCAAAACTTTCACTGAGTGAGGTTGAATGACTATATATACCCGCTCTTCTGACTGAAAGAGACACAAATACTGTCAAAACGATTAATGTCGTTGCCAGATAGACCTTTTTGAACGGGGCAGACAGGGCAAACTTCCCATGTCGCCTTGAAAGGAGATAGAGAAAGATTTCTATAAGGTAAATCAAAAAGAAGGATGCCTCATCAAGTGAAAGGATGGAGGTAGAACTATTGAGCACAAGACTGTCAACCGTAGAAATCAGTTTGATTGATTCCCAGGATGGAATATCAGAAAATGCCTTGAAATATAGTGAGTAGGCCACACAAAACAGTGTGATGATGAATCCGGGTAGCCAAATTATATACCTACTAATCTTACATGGTATAAACAGAAAGATGAGAAAGATAATAAAGCTGTCGGCCAGTGCCCCGGCAATTCTTGATAAAGTTGAAAGTGACTTATCCGGATCAATCAAGTCAGTAAACATGTATAGTTGAACAGCTGTCAGGATCACCGGACACAGTAGCCACGCATGCGAGTCAGCAAATTGCAAAAGATGCCTTTTGATTTCTGCTGAACTTATTTTATGGATTTTCATGAGATGGATCAGTTCATTGCGAGCAGTTTGTCCATCAACTCACGGGTATTACTGAGACGCGGCACTTTCCGCTGACCGCCCAACTTATGTGAACCGGCACTTTTCAACCAACGGTCAAACAGTCCTTCGGAAGCTGATATTATCTCCGGGGGGTCAAGGAAAATAGTATGGGTGCGTTTGGCATCATAGTCAGAGTTCAGGTTCCTAAGTTCTTCATCAAGAGCCATAGCAAATTGTTTTGTGTTTGCAGGGGCTTTTTCCCATTCTATTAGCCACTGATGTCTTCCTTTTCTTCCATTTGAGGCAAAGATCGGGGCAGCCGTATAGTTTAGAATGGAACAGTCACACCGGTCGCAGGCAGCGGCGATTCCTTTCTCTGCATTGTCTTCCATAAGCTCCTCACCGAAGGCGTTGATGAAGCTTTTTGTCCGTCCTGCGATTTTTATTTTGACAGGTGATGTGCCGGTAACGCGCACAGTGTCACCGAGCCGGTAACGCCATAAACCGTTGCTGGCGGTGATAATCATCTCATATACCTTGTCTTTTTCAAGTTCCCATATTGGGCGTGGGCGATGGTCGTCACCTTCAACCGGAATAAACTCGTAAAAAATGTCTTTATCAATTATTAGGAGCATTGCCGGATCAGAGAAGTCGTTCTGCACGGCAAAGAAACCTTCGGAAGCATTATATGTTTCCAGAAAATGCATCTTGGAAGGGTCGGTGATCCTACGGTATTCATCACGATAAGGCTCAAACGATATTCCACCATGAAAGAACACTTCCAGGTTAGGCCAGATTTCCGCAATATTGTCAACCCCGCGTGCTTCCATGATCTTGCGGATCACGGTCAGAAACCATGAAGGCACACCTGATATGTTGGTTACATTCTCATGAGATGCGGCTTTCACTAAGGCAGGCAGTTTTGTTTCCCAATCGGGCATCAATGCTGTCTTCTTATCAGGAATCCTGACAAGATTGGCAAAAGGATTTATGCGTCTTATCAGCGTGGCGCTTAAATCACCTATATGGACATTTTTCCCTTTAATGCCCAATGTGTTGGCAAACGAACCACCCAGGATAAATCCTTTGCCTGAAAACATACGGCTGTCTTTTACCTGCCTGAGATAATGAGCCACGACATCGGCACCTCCCGGATAGTGGTTACCATAGAGGGAATCATGTGTGATGGGGATAAATTTTGACTTCCCGCCAGATGTGCCGGAAGATTGGGCAAAGTCACAGCAATGGCCTTTCCAAAGCACGTCTTTTTCTCCTCGAATCATACGCATAACCAAAGGGCGTATTTCCTCATATTCTGCAAGGGGAAGTGACGCATAAGCTGAATATATGTCTTTCCCGGTTAAAATGTTGGAGAAGCCATATTTGCGTCCATAGACAGTGTCGGCACCACGTTTGAGCAAATTGCGGAGCACGTTTTTCTGAATGTCGTCAGAGTCAGTGTCCCATCTGTCGGTGCGGGTTGCCAGTCGTTCAAATCCTATTCTGATAATCGGGGTGAAGTCAATCATGCACTGGTTACGTGAAATTTCTCGTTTTTAATTTTTCTAACCTGCCATATCAGCAAGCAGGTGGTCACAATGGTAGCTGCAACGTCACATACGGGGTAGCAACTCCATACGCCGTTCAATCCGAACTTCGGGGGAAGAATAAGAAGCATCGGTATCATGAATATTATCTGGCGCGTGAGTGAGAGGAAAACTGCTTTACCTGCCATTCCCAGTGACTGGAAGAAATTGGTGCCGACAATCTGGAATCCGACCATCCAGAATCCGATGGTTGTAATTCGCAGACAGTTGACCGCACATTCAATCTGCTCCTGGTCCTGCATAAACATTGATGCGATAATTCTTGGGTTGAAAGCACCTATAAGGCTGCCGATGGTGGTTATGGTCACGGCACAAATTGCTGCCAAACGTAAAGTGCCAAACAACCGGTCATGTCTTCCGGAACCGTAATTGTATCCCAATATAGGCTGCATACCCTGACATATGCCGATCACCACCATTACGAAGATAGTGACGAAGCGGTTGAACACCACTACTGCTGCAATAGCATTGTCACCACCGTAATGGAGGAGTGAGTTGTTGACAATGGCATTTATGGCGGAGCCGGCTACGTTGATCAAGAAAGGGGCCATACCTATGTATAAGATGGACTTTATTACAGACCAGTTGAATTTAAAGGTGCCCCTTACAAAGTGCAGTTCGCTCTTTTTCTGGAAGAAATGGCTCATTACAAAGAAAGCGGTGACGAGCATTGAGATGTCGGTTGCAATCGCGGCTCCCTTGATTCCCCATTTAAAACCGAAAAGGAATAGAGGAGCCAGGATAACATTCAGACCAGCCCCAATGAAATTGGTATACATGGCCTTGCCCGGATAACCTGTGGCACGCATCACGTTATTGTAGGAGAACGTAAGATTCATCAGCACCATGCCGGGCAGTACCCACATGAGGAATTCGCGGGCATAGGGGAGGGAATTTTCTGACGCACCAAATAGTTTGAGGATAGGGGTGAGGAATATGGCGAATGCTGTAATGTAGGCGAGGCCGATAATTACAGTGAGCTGTACGGAATTACCTAATATTATCTCTGCCATTTTCTTATCATTCTGCCCCATGACGATACTGACTCTGGTTGCAGATCCTGCGCCTATAAGCATACCGAGTGCTGTGGCGAGGTTCATGACAGGGAAAGTGACAGCAATACCACTGACTACATTGGGGTCATCAATTGCATGGCCGATTACAATGGAGTCAATAATGTTATAGATGGCCATAACAACGGTACCTACTACAGCCGGTAAGCTATATTTAAGCAGCAAACGCCCAATCTTAGCGGTGCCGAGTTCTTTTAGTCTGTCTGACTTGTTATCTGCCATGTCTGGTTACTTATGGAGAGTTTAGGGTTATAGTTTATGGTTGGAGGGAGAAGTTTGGAAGAGGGGAGAGGTGTTGGAATCATGGAGTGCAAAATTAGTAAAAATCTCTACTACCTGCAAATTGATTGAAGATTTATTATTTTCTATTTTTTTCGAACTGTGCGCTCGTTACTATTACATTTTAATGGGAACATTGGTTTAGTCAATATTTAAATTAAGGTGATGTTATAGCCGTCGCACTTCTTATTGGAAACTTTCATAT
>CAZQSD010000014.1:0-37060 GCA_964595885.1 uncultured Sangeribacter sp. | reverse complement strand
TAGTATAATTGCCCTCA
This sequence comes from uncultured Sangeribacter sp., assembly GCA_964595885.1. Classification (GTDB taxonomy): domain Bacteria; phylum Bacteroidota; class Bacteroidia; order Bacteroidales; family Muribaculaceae; genus Lepagella. The sequence goes on along the minus strand of CAZQSD010000014.1, from coordinate 37,043 downwards.
AAATAGCAATACAGGCAATATGAATAATCATATTGTTAGTAAAATCACCCACTCCTTAAAATCTGTGCCCATTAATAAAGCATGTATCTTCGGAGTATTTGCCATAAACGAGGATAACAGGGATAGTGATATAGCCTTTGGGTTGAATTCTTGCCAAATGTTAAAAAATAGGGTTGCAATATTTTAGAATGATTACAGACCTTGAAAGTTTATGGGGACGAAAAAATTGATCTTGTGGAAAAAGGGATGCTTCACCCTGATGTCGTTTCATTTCTAATCGTATACTGATATACGAGAGAAGAGATTAGAACCCCCTGCATCTCAAACATTTTTTGGAGACCTGTACGATAAAAAACCTCGAAATATTTGTAATTATAATATAAAAACATTATATTTGCAGAGTTAACAGTTATTAGGGGGTTATCACATATTGAATATATGAAGCTGATTGAAATAAACATGAGACACATTCTTGAACTTTGTAAGCTTTACAAGGTTAAGAGTCTTTATGTGTTTGGCTCAATACTTACCTCACGTTTTAATACGGACAGCGACATAGACCTTCTGGTAAAGTTTAATAAGGAGAATATCCCTTTGTCGGAATATGCTGACAACTACTTTGATTTCCAGTTTGCCCTTGAAGATCTATTTAAACGTAGGGTAGACTTAGTCTGTGACGACGCCATTAAAAATCCCTACTTTCGCCAAGAGGTAGATTCAAAAAAACAATTGATATATGGCTGAGATTGAAGTATTCAAACGGTTAAATGACATAAAAACTTCAATTGATGCTATTAATGGATTCCTGCAATGATGTCCTCGCCGTTTTGATGCTTTCTGTGCAGGCGAAATGTTCAGGGCCGCTGTCCTTTATCATATAGCAATTATTGGGGAAGCGGTCAATAGTATTTTAAAGCTTGACCCGGATATTACCATCCATTGTTTGGCGTAGTGATACACAAAATGATGCATTTTGACAACAGGCGTTCAATTCCAAAAGGAAGAACAAAGCCTAATAATTTGTAATTTACGGGGGAAAAGGCTATCTTTGCAAAAGAAATCGTAAAATCATGGCAGAATATACACTCATATTGCAGAGCGAGGAAGATTATCGCTTGGTAAAGAAGCTTTTAAAGGCATTCGATGGTGCCTCCATACGTCCTACCGGTAAAACTAATGCTGAGGCCGGACGTGAGGAGGATGAGAAAGAAAATAAAAAAGAAATACCGTTTAAGTCAACAAAAAAGGTTGTTGACGATCTCCTTGACTGATTACGTCATCTCCCTCTCTTCCCTGCCTCTCTCATATCTTTTGCTTGCTTTTTATATTATCTATTCCTGATTATATCACTCGTAAACTTAATATCCTAAACCATAGGTTCTCACAGGCTTTTATGCAGGATTGAATCTATGGCTTGATTTCATATCCTGTTGGTAATCCGTGAGTCTTTAAAACTCAAATCCTTACATTCCCTGCCTTAAATTCCTTTATCTATAATCTTCAATTTATGTTCCTTAAAAATCTATTTGACAGACTGATGTCTCTCATCGGTCTGTTAATATTATGGCCTGTATTGCTTATTGTGGCTATTCTTATCCGTATCAAGATGCCGGGTGGACCCGTGATTTTCCGGCAAAAGAGGGTAGGACGCAACGGAAAACTCTTCACAATGTATAGGGGCATGGTGGCTCTTCGCTATTCTTTTCTGAAAGACATACAGATGATATTCTGTACGGTGCTCGGACGCCGGATGACTTATGCCAATGAGATTATATAAATTCCAAACTGCAATATGAGAAACAGAATCTATCTCTGTCTGGCTCACATGAGCGGCAGGGAGCAGGACTTCATAAAGGAGGCCTTCGACACCAACTGGGTTGTGCCGATGGGCCCCAATGTCAACGGGTTTGAGAAAGACCTTGAGGAGTTTGTAAACCGCAGGGAGGGCAAGGCGCCGCTTGACAAGAGGGTGGTGTGCCTCAGTGCCGGGACCGCCGCCGTCCACCTCGCGCTGATAGCCTGCGGCGTGGAGGCCGGCGATGAGGTGCTCGTCCAGTCGTTCACCTTCTGCGCCTCAAGCCATCCGATCACGTATCTGGGCGCCACCCCGGTCTTCGTGGACTCCGAGCGAGAGTCGTGGAACATGGATCCTGGCCTCCTGGAGGAGGCCATAAAGGACCGTATCGCGAAGACAGGCAGGAAACCGAAGGCTATCATCCCGGTCGCGCTCTACGGCATGCCCTACAGGATTGACCGCATCATGGAGATAGCCAGGCGCTACGGAATCCCGGTCATAGAGGACGGCGCTGAGGGTTTCGGCTCACTGTTCAATGGGCAGTCGCTGGGCACCTTCGGGGAGTATGGCGTACTGTCGTTCAACGGCAACAAGATGATCACCACCTCCGGGGGCGGGGCGTTGATATGCCCCGATGAGGAGAAGGCCCGCGAGATACTTTGGTATGCCACACAGGCACGCGAGAGCTATCCCTACTACCAGCACGAGGCCATAGGGTTCAACTACCGCATGAGTAACATCTGTGCCGGGATCGGACGCGGGCAGATGACCATCGTGGATGAGCACATCGCTCACCACAAGCACGTGCAGGAGCTCTATTGCAAGTTGCTTGAGGGTGTGGAGGGCATCACGATGCACGGCAACCCGGGTCCGGAATTCGACTCCAACTTCTGGCTCTGCACCGCCACGCTCAGTCCGGAGCTACGCATCAGGGGTCAGGAGAACGCTTACCGGCAGGTGGTGACAGGGGCCGTAGGAGGCGCGGCGGGAGTGACACATGCCGCTGCCACAGCCGTGACCGACTGTCAGCCGAACGCGAATGTCGAGGCACTGCGCATGGCACTCGACGCAGCGAATGTCGAGGCACGTCCGCTATGGAAACCGATGCATAAGCAGCCTGTCTACCGCAATGCACCGGCTTACGTGAACGGCGTGAGCGAGTCACTGTTTCATGTCGGTATCTGTCTTCCGGCAGGGCCGTATGTGAGCGATGACGATGTGCGCTATATCACAGATGTCATTAAAGACAACATTTTGGTTTGAGAGACGCGATTGCGATAGGGGTAAAGTTTGATATGCTGCGTAGTGACAGGCAGATGGGCAACATCGGCCTGATCATGCGGCGTGACGGTGTGGCACGGATTGCTTCTACAGGACTCGTGGGTTCACGCGAGATGCATAAGACGCTTTTCCGTCCGCTCCTGTTGCGCGGCATAAAGATTCTTTATTGCATTATCGAGAAGTTTCATGAGAGTGGCAAACCTTTCTCTCTTGATGATGTGGTGAGCAGTTTTAAGGAGTCGAGCGGGCTTGACAACCATGCCTATGATCGCCTTATACGTCTGTATGGCGACGGATTCCCTATCAATGAGAGCATAGCACGTGTAAGCAGCAATTACCGCAGTGAGTTTGTCGTGACTCCTTCGCCTGAAGCAGCCCATAAAGATTCTTCCACTCTTCTGACAGATTTTTTCGACACCCTTGTCAGTGAATTGAAAGGGGAGGGGAGGATAGGGACTGCCAGGACCTATCGCAGCACACTTAAAACCATCACTGATTTCCTGAATCTCAGGCATGGCATCCCGGGGGGAGCCAACCCGGAGGCATTCGAACTTCGTGATGTTGACGGAAAATTTGTCAGGGCCTATTATAAGTATCTGGCAGGGCGCGATATATCTCCGGAGACAATAGGTTTCTATATGCGAGTGTTTCGCACCATGTTGAAAACGGCGGCGGAGAGAGGGACAGGTAAATTTGATAATGAGTGGTTTGCCGAGATTAATACATCAGTCGGGAAGGTAGGAGCCAATTCCGATTCAAAGGTTCTTGACAAAGACACGCTGCTGCGCCTTTCGGGACTTGACCTGTCGGATAATCCGGAGTTAGCCCTAAGCCGCGATCTCTTTATGTTTGCGTTCTATTGCAAGGGTATGGAATTGACGGATGTGCTTAACCTTACCCATTCCAATTTCGACGAGGGATTTATTGTCTATCGCCGCCGTCAGAAGGGAGTGGAGGTGCGGATAAAGATTGAGCCTCCCATACAGACCATTATCGACCGTTACCGCAGACCCGGCAGTGAGTATGTCTTCCCGATTCTCGAGAACCGTGACAGCAGTTACTTTTTTTCAGCACGCAACGTAATCAACCGCGATCTGCGTGCCATCGGCAAAATGATGAAGCTGGAGAAGTCGCTTACGTTTAACATGAACATCTATACCTGGAAATCCCTTGCCGAACACACCAATCTCAGTTGCGCCCTCATCTCGTGACCATATTTATTAATTTACCTGCAAATTGTTATTGAATCAAATATTTTTGCTATCTTTGCGCACGAATTATTTGCTAATTATTCTTAACTAATCATTCTGACAGATGAAAAATTTAAAGCTAATCGGTGCGTTTGCTCTTTCGCTTGCGATGGTGCCGATGTTCAGTTCCTGCGGAGACGATGATGCTCCCGACAAACCTATTTCAGCCGCTGTCTCAAACATTGACGGCACCCACGTGACAAGGGTAGGCAATTGTAGAATTGAATATGACGAGAAAGGGCGTCCAGTAAGTTTCTCTGATAATTATGGTGTAGAACTGGAGATAGATTACTCCAAGAACCTGATTACAGGGGATGACTACGACATGAAGGTGAAATTCAATAATAAGGGTTTCATTACAGAACTGAGTGCTTCCTGGGATGAGGTTGAGGATGACTATGGCGATCAGGTACGCTATCAGGGGAATGGCAAATACATTATTTCCTATAAGGACGACCGTATTTCCACAATCAAGGGTTCTTCTTCTGAGACAGTGACAGATTTGGACTCAAAAGAAACTTCCAAATATTCCGGTGAGTTGACCGACACCTACGTATGGAATAAGGGGATGCTTACTAAAATAAAACATCGTCTTGACGAAAAAGAGGATGGGGAGAAATGGAGTGAGAATGCAGACACCGAAGTGGAATATGGCACAGAGGTAAATGAATATCTCCAGTTCCCACTTTCAATAATTCATAATTCCGAGATCCTCTATCCTGAGATGTATATTGTCGGACTTTTCGGCAATGGCCCTTCACTGCTTCCATCAAAAGTAAGTGTTGAAGAAGACGACTATTCAACCTCCGCTAATGTGGATTTTGATCTTAATGCCAATGGCTCGATTAAGAAAGAGACAGCCGGTCGTTGGGGTTTTTGGGTTTATTCATATGAGGAATTCACACGTGGTCAGGAATTTGCAACTGACGATGCGAAGCCTCTGAAACCTCTCAGAAAGATCTTCCCTCATCATAAGGCAAAACGCTGATCCATAGGATAGCTACATACATAAAAATAAAAAAACTCCGGCTTACCGTAAGCCGGAGTTTTTTTATTTCAAAGAGTTTTTATATTTTTGTGATTGAAATCTAATACCTCGTTATAAATTTCCATTCAAAAACCGTCATATGATAGATTCCATATTCAACATACTCAGGGAATATCCTACTTTGGCTCTTTTCCTTACCATTGGTCTGGGTTTCTTTATCGGGAAGATAAAGATAGGCAGTTTTCAACTCGGCAGCGTCACGTCGGTGCTTCTTGTAGGAGTGATCATCGGCCAGATAGGCATCCCTATGTCGGGGCCGTTGAAGATGGTGTTTTTCATGATGTTTCTTTTCTCGATAGGGTATAGTGTAGGGCCTGATTTTTTCAGATCGCTGAAGGGCACCGGTCTAAAGCAGGCCTTGTTTGCCGTGCTGATGAGCGCGACATGTTTCATATCGGTGTTTCTGATGGCAAAGATCATGGGCTACACAAAGGGCGAGACGGTGGGTCTGTTTGCCGGTTCGGAGACCTGTTCGGCCTTATTGGGTGTAGGCACGGAAGCCTTAGGGCGTTTGGGATTGCCTGAGGCCACACTTACCCAGGAGCTTAACATTATCCCGGTGTGTTATGCTGTGACCTACATATTCGGCACCCTCGGAACAGTGATCCTCATAGGGAATCTTGGTCCGCGTATCTTAGGGGGTCTGGAGAAGGTCCGCAAGCAAACGTTTGAACTTGAGCAAAAGCTTAACGCAGGGGGAAAGAATGACGACCCTGCTTCGGTCAATGCGCTCTCGACGATTGCCTACCGTGCGTATAAAGTCACCGGATCTTTCTTTGACACTCCACAGACTGTGAGGACTATTGAGAAATACCTTCGGAGTCAAGGGCTGGAACTATATGTTGACAGGGTGGAGCATGAGGATGAAATCAGGGCGCCCCGCCACGATGACCACATATATAAAGGAGATAATATTGTGTTGTGTGGCCCGAGGGAGTTTATTGTGAAGGTGGAGGAGTATGTAGGTCCGGAAGTGGCCAACGCCACATTGCTCTCCTATCCGCTTGACAGGATAGGGGTGTTGGTAAGCAAGAAAGATTTTATCAATTGTCCGCTTGTTGCCCTTCGCAGAAAGAAATTCATGCATGGGGTGGTGATACGCGATGCTAAGCGTAACGGGCAGCCTCTTGACATTACAGGCACCACCACTTTTGCGAAGGGAGACATGCTGACCATTATAGGCAGACCGGAGCGCATAAAACGTGCCACTCCCCATATTGGCCATGTTGACCGGCCGTCAATGCAGTCTGACTTAATGTTTGTGGGTCTTGCTATCTTTATCGGCGGTTTGTTTGGGGCCATAAGCATATGGGTAGGCAGCATTCCCGTCAGCTTCGGCACGAGCGGCGGTTCCCTGATAGCAGGATTGGTATTCGGATGGTTGCGCTCCAAGCGTCCCACTTACGGGCATATCTCTCCGGGAGCGTTGTGGATAATGAACAACTTAGGATTAAACGTTTTCATTGCAGTGGTTGGCATAGAGGCGGCTCCGTCGTTTGTGGCCGGAATAAAGGCAGTTGGTCCGATGCTGTTTGCGGTGGGCGCAATCACTACTTTAGTGCCGCTATGCGTGGGGTTATTCTTAGGTCAGAAGGTATTCAAATTCAATCCGGCCATAACCTTGGGCTGCTGTTGCGGCACACGCACATGCACCGCCGCCTTAGGAGCCGTGCAGACCACCATAGGCAGCACGTTGCCGGCAATAGGCTACACCGTAACCTATGCCGTGAGCAACATTCTCTTGATCGTGTGGGGATTAGTGACGGTCCTCTTAGTCTGACTACCCTTAATTGTGGTTTTTGGGAGAAGTCTGGGCAGCTGGGGAGGCTACTTTTGGACGGGATTTGGCTTTGGCATAGTTGGCAAGGATTACACCTGCCACTATGATTACGAACGACACCGGCTGATACCAGTGGAATGAGTCGAGCTTAAGCCACAGGGAGACAAAGGTGGCCACTATCGGCACAAGATATTGGTAAACGGAAAAAATTTCGCTGCCGATCATTCTGATTGCAGGAGGCGTGACAAGGTAGCAGTAGATTGTCGGGAACAATACGATAAATGCCAAAGTCAGGATGGGAATAAGGTGTGGACTTTCAAGGAGCCTTACGTGTCCGACTGTGAATATGAAGGGAAGAGACAGTATGGCGGAATAGAGGAAAATCCATCTCATCAGGTTGACTGTCTGATATTTCTTGGAGGGCCCTTCGATTATTACGAGATAGGCAGCATAACTTACTGCACAGACCATTGCCCACACATCACCTATGAAACGACCTTTTTCAACCTTTCCTCCTGCCAGAATCACGAGGAGTGCTCCTCCAAGGGCGATAGACATGCCAAGCATTTCGAGTTTGCTGATTTTTTCATGTTTAAAGATGGCATGGATGGCCACCACCAGCATTGGCTGGAAAGTCAGGATGATGGCGATATCAATTGGGGAAGCGGTGATGAAGGCCAATGAGAACACATAGACAAATCCAAGCATACACAGGGCTGAAAACCACAGTAGCTTCTGATCAGAGCGATCAATTTTCTCATTTTTAGTGAACACCGATATTATCCAGATGATTATGGTGGCACCTAAGAGGCGAGTCAAGGCTACGCCGGGAGCAGACACCCAGTCTGGAATCAGTGACTTGTTTGCCGGTTCGTTGAAGCCCCAGCAGAGCGAAGCCGACAAGGCGAGGAGATTGCCTGTCAGGATAGTGTGAAGTCGGGAAGGTTTAGTTGTAGCCATAGCGGAATAAATCAATTTGAATGTCTAATTGAGGAGGGTAATCATGCACGACACATGATTACCCTCCTCAATTAATAATTTTCTACAAGGATGGGTCAGAACATTGATTTCACCTGGTTATACACATTGTCAGGGGTGAAGCCAAGTTTCTCATCAAGCACCTTGTAAGGCGCGGAGAAACCGAATGACTCGAGACCCCAGATTTTTCCATTTGTGCCTACGAGTCCGAGCAAATTGACCGGCAGACCGGCTGTAAGTCCGAATTTCTTTATGCCTCTTGGAATGACTGAGTCTTGATATTCAGTTGGCTGTGAACGGAAAAGTCCTTCTGAAGGAACTGAGACAACCCTTACTTTCAATCCGTCTTTACGCAGAAGCCTGGCACCTTCTACGAGGGTGGCCACCTCAGATCCGGTTGCTATAAGCACCACATCCGGATTCTCGTCAGAGCCGGCAACCACATAACCTCCCTTTGCCGTGAGGCCATAGTTGTTGCCTTCGGGAAGAGAAGCGATATTCTGGCGGGAGAGAATAAGTGCAGTCGGGGTGTAGACATTTTCCATGGCGAGCTTCCACGCCTCGGTGGTCTCCTCTGAATCCGCAGGCCGGAGCACGAGCACTGAGTTTCTGCCGTGATGGTTACGCAGTTTCTCCATAAGGCGTATCTGTGCTTCCTGTTCAACAGGCTCGTGAGTGGGGCCGTCTTCTCCTACACGGAATGCGTCATGGGTCCAGATGAATTTTATGGGAAGTTCCATGAGGGCTGCCATGCGCACGGCCGGTTTCATATAATCGGAGAATACGAAGAATGTGGCGCAGGCCGCAATCACACCGCCATGAAGAGCCATACCAATGCAGCAGCATGCCATTGTAAGTTCGGCCACTCCTGCCTGAAGGAATGCGCCGGAGAAATCTCCCTTAGTGAAGGCATGAGTCTGCTTGAGGAATGAAATGGTTTTGTCAGACTCAGAGAGGTCAGCAGAAGAACACACCATATTGGGCACTTGTTGTGCGAGCTGGGCGAGAACCGCTCCTGAAGCGTTGCGGGTTGCATCGTCTTTCTTTTGTTCAATCTTCGACCAGTCAATCTTCGGAGCCCGATTGTCAAACCAATCGGCCACTTCAGTAGCTTTTTCCGGATTATTATCTGCCCAGTCCTTTTCCTCCTGGCGACGTTGAGCTACTATTTCTGTCAATTCTTTTGCACGCTCGGCATACATTTCCTTGACTTCGTCGAAAATCACAAACGGATTGTCGGGGTTGCCACCGAGATTGATTATTGTATTGCGGTAAGCGTCGCCTCCGAGGGGCGCACCATGAGTCTTGCAGTTGTGTTCATATGAAGTGCCGTCAGCCTTACGTGCGCCTTTACCCATCACGCATTTGCCGATGATGAGGGTGGGGCGCTCTTTCTCCTCTTTGGCAGCGTCAAGAGCCTTGCGGATTTCATCAACATCATTGCCGTTGATTTCCATTACGTTCCAGCCCCATGCGCGATATTTCATGGCGGTGTCTTCATTAGACACTTCATTGGTTTCTGTGGAAAGCTGAATGTCGTTGGAGTCGTAGAACATCACCAGGTTGTCAAGACCGAGGAAGCCGGCAATTCTACCTGCGCCCTGAGAGATTTCCTCTTGGATGCCACCGTCAGAGATATATGCGTAGATGGTCTCTTTTGCGAAACCGGGGTTGCCTGTGCGAGCAGCCAGAAACTTTGCAGCTATAGCGGCACCAACAGCAAATGTGTGACCCTGGCCGAGAGGTCCGGAGGTGTTTTCGACGCCGCGCACTATGTCAAACTCAGGATGGCCTGTTGTCGGGCTACCCCACTGGCGAAGCTGCATCAGCTCAGAAATGGTATATCGGCCGATAAGGGCAAGCTGTGCATACAGCATAGGAGCCATATGGCCCGGATCAAGGAAGAAACGGTCACGGGCGTTCCATGTGGGATCTTTCGGATCAAACACGAGATATTCACTGAATAGCACATTGATGAAGTCGGCTCCGCCCATTGCGCCACCGGGATGACCGGACTTGGCTTTTTCAACCATTGACGCAGCGAGGATACGGATGTTGTCGGCTGCGCGATTAAGAGTTTCTTTTTTCATTATTTCACTTTTTTCATGATAATTCTAAGATTTGAGGAGGGTGATCAGTAGAAAAGAGGAATTACACAGCAAATTTAGTAAATAAAATTGAGAAAACAGGATAATCGGGGAAATTATATAGGAATATGAGACAAAATAAAAAGGTCTTGCAGGCGTTAATCGGGTATAAACATGAATAACGACTGACAACAAACGACTAACTGACAGCATATGGCAAAAAAAGTGAAATTCGGGAGCCGTATAGGGCTTATAGCTGCCACTGTGGGGTCGGCGGTAGGACTTGGCAACGTATGGCGTTTCCCTGCCGAGGCTCAGGCAAACGGTGGGGCGGCATTTCTGTTGCTTTACGTAATCTGCGTGTGTCTTTTGGGCATCCCTGTCATGATAGCGGAGTTCTCTCTCGGGCGCGGCACACAGAGTGATGCAGTGGGGGCCTTCCGTAAGCTTGCCCCGAAGAAGAAATGGTGGCTGACAGGTGCATTGGCAATTCTTGCCTCTTATCTGATACTGTCGTTTTATATGGTTGTCGCGGGCTGGACATTGGAATATTTCTGGCAGTCGGTCACAGGAGGCTTGTATGCCTCAGCCGGCAGTCAGGAAGCTATGTCGGTGTCGTTTCATGAGAAGATGTCTGAGTGCATCACCGGGAGCTGGCGGCCATTGGTGGTGACTTACATCATGATAGCCCTTAACTTTCTGATCCTAATGAAAGGGGTGCAGAAAGGAATAGAGAAGATGAGCAACCTGATGATGCCGTTGCTGTTTGTGCTGCTTGTCGGGTTTGCCAGCGTGGCCATGACCTTCCCAAAGGCTATTGACGGATTGGCATTTTTCCTGAGTCCGGATTTCAGCAAGATTACGCCTACGGTGATGATCAATGCCCTGGGCCAGGCCTTCTTCTCTCTTTCGCTCGGGATGGGAATCCTTATCACCTATGCGGGTTATTTCCCGAAAAGCACCAATCTGCTTGGCACTGCCGTGACCGTATCAGCCCTTGATATGTTTGTGGCGCTTCTGATGGGTTTCATTATATTCCCGGCTGTGATGTCGTTTGGTCTTGACGGAGAAAGCCTTGAGGGTGCTACGCTGGTGTTTGTGACTTTGCCGGAAGTGTTTGCCCAGATGCCGCTTACGCAGGTGTGGTCATCCTTGTTTTTTCTTCTTCTGATGGTGGCAGCCCTCACTTCCACTATCTCCCTTGCCGAAGTTTCCATAGCGTTTCTACAGGATTATTTCAATATGCGGAGGCTCAAGGCCTGTCTTTGGGTTATGCTGCCTCTCGTAGCGTTGAGCACATTGTGTTCCCTCTCGCAGGGGGTATTGTCAGATTTCAGAATACTGGGTTTTAATCTGTTTGATTTCCTTGACAACACTGCCACCAACATCATGCTGCCGATAGCGGCTATCTTCACATGTATCTTCGTCGGGTGGGCAATCCCGAAAGAGTTTATCAGGAAAGAGCTGACTAATGATGGGAGATTAAACGGGGCCTTCGTTCCGACGGTGATTTTTATAGTGCGTTATGCAGCCCCGCTGCTGATAGCTCTGATTTTAGTGGCCCGTTTCATAAAATTTTGAGGCTGCCAGTATAGGTGAATGTCACTTTTTTGTAAAATTGTTTGGAAATGGTTGAAGGAAACAGTACTTTTGTAAATTAAAACCCAAAATCATGAGCGAGGATTATGACAAGATTATAGAAGAGCGTGCAGAACATGTGTTTGATGTGATGTCACGCCATGTATCGGAGCCGGACATGTTGCGTCTGCGTGATGCTTTTGAATTGGCGCGGGAGGCGCATGCGCCTCAGGTGCGTAAGACCGGTGAGCCATATATCCTCCATCCTATAGCAGTTGCATCAATTTGCGCTGAGGAGTTGCATCTTGACGTTAACTCAGTGATTGCGGCATTCCTTCATGATGTGGTTGAAGACACTCCACATCCGATAGAGGAGATCGAGACACGATTTGGCGATGATGTCGGCTTCCTGGTGAATGTGCTCACCAAAAAGCAGAAGAAAAACTATGACATGAGCAAACAGGTGGATAATTTCCGCCAGATGCTCAACTCCATGCAGCACGACATAAGGCCTATTATGGTTAAGCTGGCCGACCGCCTGCATAATATGCGCACGCTTTCGTCAATGCGCCCCGACAAGCAGATGAAGATAGCGGGCGAGACCGACTATTTCTATGCTCCACTTGCCAATCGGCTTGGCCTTTATCATGTAAAGACAGAATTGGAAAATCTTAGCTTCAAATTCCGGTGTCCGCATGAGTATGAGGAAATCTCCACTCTCATAGCTAATGACAGGGAGCAACAGAAGGATCGTCTGGAGCGTTTCCGTAGCCAGATAGAAGCCACACTTGCTGAGGCAGGCATATTTACATGTGTGGTGGTGGAATATCGTGAACCATATAGCATTTGGCGCAAGATGAAGAAATTTGGTGATGATTTCAATCACTTGAAATACCGCCATTTCACCGATGTAATATTCAAAACCCCGGAGGGTGCCGACGAGAAAGCCATTGCTTTGAAAGTGTATTCCATACTGACAGACAGTTTCAGCGAAAAACCCGGCGGCATATCCAATTATATTGACTCCCCCAAGGAAAACGGCTATCAAAGTTTTCATGTGAAACTTCTTGCAGACTTCGGACGCTGGCAGGAAGTCCATATCTCGAGCGAAAGGATGGTTTGTAACTCACGTCTTGGCTATCGGGCCGGACTTACGCAGGATTACATAACACGATGGGTGGACAAGTTCAGGGCGGTCTTACGTGACATAGGCTCCCATGAAGTTGGCATTGACTTCATGGAGAAGGTCACGGCATCTTTTTATAACGATGATATAAAAGTGTTCACTCCTCATGGCCAGCAGGTGATGCTTCCCCAAAGGGCTTCAGTGCTTGATTTTGCTTATGAAATCTCAAAGGAGCTTGGCGACCATGCTAAATATGCCCGAATCAACGGATTCCTTTCTCCTGTTACAGCTCCTCTCCGCCGGGGCGACGTGGTGGAGATTTTTGATGACAAGAACGTGTATCCTACTGCCGAACGACTTGGCAAGGTGGTGACCTACAAGGCAAAAAATGCTATTGAGAAATATTTGCAGGAGTTGCCGAAGCCAAAGTTTCACAGATGTGAGCATTGCCGACCGATTCCGGGGGAGGAGGTGATAGGATTCAGAGACAAGAATGGGAAACTTACCGTGCATAAGCGTGATTGCTCAGTAGTGATACGACTCGCATCACAGTTTGGAGATGATATTGTGAGTGTGGATTTCGAGCCGGATGGCAGTCTCTACACCGTGACTGTTACGGTGAAAGCCATCGACCGGGCACACTTGTTCCTTGACATAGTAGACTGTATATCTAATAAACTCGAATTAAATATTGATACTTTTGATACAGCCACTACCGACTCTATTGTCACCGTAGAGATGAGATTCGGTATTCATTCCTTTTCAGAGCTTCAGAAAATAATGAGTCATATCCATAGTATTCCGGATGTGGACGAAGTGAAGTGGAGAATTAACTAATTGTCTAAACCTAATTAATTTTGAAATATCGTGAAATCGTTTAAGTTTATATTTGTATTGATTTTGGCAGTTGTGGGTCTTTCTATTCCGGGAAAGAATCATGCGGCTGTGAATCAGGAGATGGCTGACAGCATATTGGCCCATCTTTCACCTGGCACTTCCACTGACACCATAAGGCAACTTTATGATGCATTTGATCTTTCGAGCTGGAAACAGCGTGGCGAAGTGGGTTGGCGGATACTGAATGTGGCCCGTCGGTCAAAGCATTACGGGGTAATGTGTGACCAGTTACTTCAGCTTTCCAGTATATATAAGTCAGACTCCTTGAGCATGAATAAACTTATGAAAATATTGGAGGAACTGCCGGATGGAGACAGAAAAAAGGGTGTGAGACTTTTCATGAAAGTTGAGGGAGTGACCGGGGAAGCCACATTCCTTTCTCCAGAGGAAAGAAATAAAAAACTCATGACCTATCTCAAGGAGGATATGCATCAGGGAGGCGATATTTATGAGGATGTATTTGATCTCTACAGTATTGTCCTTTTTTTAGGTAAGGAATCAAAAGGCAATATGTATCATGAATACATGGACAGGCTGGAGAAGGTAATTCAGGAGTTGCCTGAGGATTATTATATAAAGAATCTCTTTTACACTACGGCCGCCATTTTCTACACTCAGAACAACTACCCGGACAAGGCTATAGCGTGCGATCGTAAACTGCTTGAACAGATTGATAAGCTGGAAGCTATTTATGCTGAAGAAGGGCGTAAATATCGCAATTATGACCGTTTTAATTATATCTGTTATCGCCGTATGCTGAGTAATTATTCTGCGCTGACCCTTGCGGAAGTGCAGGATCTTTATAATCGTTGTGAGAAGTTGGCAGAATCGGATGATGAGGTAAACCGCGACTTCGCTCATGGCAGGGTAAAGGCTTATAAGAAACTGGCTGAGAAAGATTATGCCGGAGCCATCCCTTACCTGAAGCTGGCCGTGAAGAACAATAAAGATGCAGTTATCCATAGGGAACTGGTTGGGGCATTGGTTGCTGCCGCTGACTCGGTGGGTGACAATGCTACGCTTTTGAGTGCCCTGAAAGACTATAATCGCATGCTTGCGGAAGAACAGAAGTTAAAATCACAGGAGGCTCTGCGCGAGATGCAGATCCGATATGATGTTAACTCTCTTCAGCAAGAGAAAAATGATCTTGAAATTGAAAAACGTGACCTGGAGCTTGCCCATGACCAGAAGATCATTATAATTGTGTTGGTCTCATTGTTGGGGGTTGCCATTGTGCTTATGCTCGTGTGCAGAGGTTATTTCCGCCTGAAATCAGACAAGCGGATACTGACAGACGAGAATGCAAAATTGAAGAACTCTCTTGAAAATTATCTGCGTGACGGCAAACCGGCCGGAACTAAGGATCTGCGTGGAGATTTTGATGAAATTACCGGAGAATAAGTAAGGCTAAGAATAAGTAGAAGGAATCTGAACAAATATTGTCATGACAGTGTTTTGACTATAACAGGCATGGATGATTTATGTCTATCATTGCTTTAAGGATAAAACAACTAAAAATGACGATATTATGAGCTTTGTATGGTTTATATTCATAGGGCTTTTATCAGGCTTGATAGCCGGAAAGCTTATGCATGGCGGCGGGTTCGGATGGGTAGTTAATCTTATTGTCGGTGTGGCCGGAGGTGTCATAGGCGGTTGGATGTTTGGTGCGCTTGGTATTCACACCACCAGCATCATCGGAAGTTTGATCACATCCGTATGTGGTGCCGTAGTGCTTCTTTATATTGTCGGTCTTATCAACAGATCGGTGAAGAAAGATAAGTGATAAGATAAATAGGATTTGATTTATAAATTCAGTATAATTGTCGGTGTGAAGGATATAGTGTGCCGATAGTTTCATTAAAAAGTAGAAAAGTATGAGAAAAATGGTTTTAGGCGCTGCCACATTTGCAATGGTTATGCTGGCAGCATGTTCTGGCAACGGTGGTGACAAACAATGCGGTGGCGACTGCAAGAAGTGTGATGTTGAAGACATGATCTACACCGGTCTGCTTCCTGCTGCTGATGCAGCCGGAGTGAGATATACACTTAAACTTGACTATGATGACGACAAGAATAATCAAGGTGGTGATTATGATCTCGTAGAGGTTTATGTTATAGCCGATTCACTCACCGCCACCGGATATAAGGATTCAGCCCGTTTTAAATCAGAGGGCGACTTTACAGTGATCAACGGTCAGGGTGAAAACAGCTCAAAGAAATATATCAAGCTTGTGCAGGATGCTAAAGATTCAGCCGCAGGATCAAATGCAGGCCCGATGTATTTCCTTGTAGAATCTGATTCTACTCTCGTTATGGTTAATTCTGAACTTCAGCAGTCAGAGACACCGGGTCTGAACTACACTTTAAAATTGGTAAAGTAAACGGCAATATGCGCAAGACGATCTATCTGGCAGGAGGATGCTTCTGGGGCACAGATCATCTTTTTTCATTGGTGCCCGGTGTGATGGAAACTGAAGTCGGTTATGCCAATTCGCGCGTTGCCAATCCAACCTATAAGGAGGTTTGTTCTGGTCTTACGGACGCTGCGGAGGCGGTGAAGGTGGTGTATGATGACGAAAAAGTAAGCCTTACCGACCTTCTTAAGCTATACTTCAAGAGCATTGACCCATTGTCGGTAGACCGTCAGGGAAATGATGTCGGAAGGCAGTATCGCACCGGTATCTATTACACTGATCCGGCAGATGCGCCCGTTGTTGAGGCACAGGTTGCCACTGTCCAACGCCGGCATAAGCAACCTCTGGCTGTGGAATATGGCGAGCTGAGGAATTTCTATCCGGCTGAGGATTATCATCAGGACTATCTCTATAAGAATGAGAATGGCTATTGTCATGTGGATCCTGCTTTATTTAAGGAGGCGCGCGAACTAAAGCCTAAGGAGAAAGTATCGAAAGAAGAGTTGCGTAAACGGCTTACTCCACTTCAATGGGAAGTGACACAGAATGCAGCTACCGAGCGTCCTTTTGTCAACGAGTATGACGAGGAGTTCAGGAAAGGTATATATGTTGACATAACAGATGGCACACCTTTGTTTGTCTCATCCAACAAATATAACTCCGGATGTGGTTGGCCTGCGTTTACACGTCCTATTGAAGATAACTTGATTGATGAGAGTCTTGATACTTCCTACGGTAGAGTCCGCACTGAGGTTAAGTCAGCATCTTCAGGTGCTCATTTGGGACATGTTTTTAATGATGGTCCTGCTGAGGAAGGTGGTCTGCGCTACTGTATAAATTCAGCGTCGCTTCGTTTTATACCAATCGAGAAGATGGAAGAAGAGGGGTATGGAAAATATATTCCTCTCGTGAAATAATCCTGAGTTCCTTTGTAGAGTGGCAGAATTATTTATAAAAATACAGAGGATGGTTATCAGCCCTGATAATCATCCTCTGTATTTTGTTCTTTGCCCTATTGAGGTGTTTGAATTATTTTATAAAGATTTTATGTGTTTCGATTATGCCGTTGACTAATTCGATATTGACCAGATAGACACCGTTGGCATAACCGCCCACAGCGATAGGAGCATTAGAAATGGTATGTGCCATTCTTTCGCCGGCCGTGCTGTATATTTCGACTGACTTGATTTGTGACTCACTCCAGACAAGCACTTCTTCACCCGAAACCTTTACCTTTGCAAGTGCGGGGGCGGAGGCTGTGGGGATATGGATTCCGGCATCACCGATTCCCTGAGTGGCAGCATGGAAATATATAGACACCGGTATGTCGCCTTGCTGGTCTTTGAACCGGGCTTTCGGTACGCTGATGGTGATTTTGTGCTCTCCCTTCTTTACATCACCCATATAGATAATTCTGTTGTCAATAACATCTCCTGGACACCAGTTGCTGAATGATTGCCATTCGCTATCAGTCTTCGGAAGCCAGCCATAGATGCCATTTGCCTGTGTGTTGTATTGTCTAAACGGTTCACAGCTTTCGCGTCCCGGCAAGTATGATAACACCAATTCGTCATCTATATAGACGTAGTGCCAGCGGCGATTATATTCCTCTCCCCCTGAATTAGCACCATGATTGGAGGTGATGAGGACAATCTGGCCTCCTGTGACATCCTGAGGCACATCGAAATAATATGACTTTACTGTCTTACCGAGAGTGTCGGTAGCTTCTTCCTTATAATTATTGAGATTGCTTCCTATGTATTCGGGTTTTTTCATCACGATCGGGATAAGGAGATTTCCCTTAGTCATAGGCGCAGGTGGGGTAGATGTCTCAAATTCAAGAGTGCCTTTGAATACATCGCTTCTTCCTTCGCATCCTGCTATCTGCTGATTGGCGGCATATGGCACACCGAAAAGTTCAAATTCAAGCCATAGGTCATAGTCAGCACGAAGAGCGGAATCGCGTAATATTGGGGAGAGGTAATTGATGTCGTAATTGTATGGCACTGTGTTTGGCTCCTTGTTCATATTCATGAATGGAGTGATGAATCGTCCGATTTCAAGTCGCTTGACTTCATCGATGGTATATGATTCAGCCCCCTTAGGCACAAGAGCTATATTGATGTTGCCGATGCGGTCATAGTTGTCACAACAAGCCTGAACAAACACATTTAGTTTCAGACTGTCACCGATAGCATTAAGATGTTCGTCGGTGAGAGGGGTAGAGTAGAGTGAGCAGGAGTGACGCAAGATGCCATCATCCAAATCTTTATCAGGGTTGTTTTCCATCATATACCCATCGTAGAATTGGACACCATCATAGATCCTGATAGCCTGATTTGCAGGCTCATCTTGTGCAGAAGCAATCAAACCTCCAAGGGTTGCAAAAGCAGCGATTAGGGGTAAAAACGTTTTCATTATGTGTTAAATATGGAAAAATTTGTTATGCAAAATTAATAATTATTTCGGAAATAATCAATAAAAATATTATTTTTATTTAAAACAGAGGAGGAATCAGTAGGGTCTATAAACAAAAAAGCGTACGATTCGCATCGCCGCTTAATGTGTTTTCCATAATATTGTAACCTAAATACTTATAACCTAACCTATCATCATGAAACAAAATTTTTACTTATAACCAAATCTAACCTAACATCATGAAACAGAAACCAGTTGATGTTACCGACATCATTATTGCGGTTTCTGTATATATAACAAGTGTAAACGAAAAATGGTTTAGAAAAACCTAAAAAATTTCTGCATTCCTTACATAAAAAGAGACAGGCATCCGTGAATTAGGATGCCTGTCTCTGACCGGATGATGGTTATATCTTTTTCGTTAAGGTGAATTTTTATCTAATAAAAATTTTTTCGCTCTTATTTTTCTTTACTTTTATATATATGCCGGGAGCGAGCCTGTCTTCTTTCACAGGCATACCCTGAATAGTAAAATATTGAGCGGGAGAATCATCCTCTTGCACTTCATCTACTGAGGCAGTCACCTTAAAGAAATCGGAAAAGAGATCTTGATCCCAACGATGATAACCATAATTATACTCGATGGGCAACAAGGTGTCTATATCATAAATAATCTCATTGTCATAACACAGCGGGTCTTCTTCGCGATTATCCGGATCATTTGGATCTCCCCATCCGGCATGGTAGGAGGAGTTTAAACCATAAAAATCAAGAACTTCTTTGCAATAACGTCTGCCCTCATAAGTTACCCATTCCTTTTCAGTCCAATCATAAGCATTGTGATAATAGCTGTTGCTCATGAAGGTTCCTGCGGAGTCCAAAATGGAAAAGTTATAAGTGGTTAATAAGAGGTCACCATAAAATACTTTGCATGAATAACTACCGTAGTAGTCCGGATAATCAAACTCGTAACGGAAAGTGTTAAGTTCATGAGTACAGGCATGATTTTTGATTGTCACACTTTTAATAAGGTTATTCATGTCTAACCCTGTCAAAAAAGATTTAATGTTATGATCAAAATTGGTAAAAACGGGGGCATCAAAGGTTATCCAGCCATAATCCTGAGGAAAAATGTATTCGAGATCAAAAAGAATCTGCCCATCGGTACACTCCCATTCGATATCGGAATATTCCACTTGCAGGGTTGACTCATCTATATATTGCTTGATGGCGCGTGCGACATTTTTTTCATCATACTCGATCACTATATAGGAATCAGGTAGGTCATCAGGAATGCCATAACTGTCAAAACCATAAGCATGATAATGGTAGGACTCACGTTTGACGATATTGCCATTAGCATTTCGGTATATCTTTGTTTCGGTTCCTGTATCATAGTTGCCAGGGTCATTATCATTAGACTCACGAATATAAGTGGTTTTAGTAAGGTAATTCTTTACAATTTCATCATACTCATATTCTGTAAGATAAGTTGACTCCACTATTTCATCAGCCGATAAGTCTATGGAGATTTCAGCTAAGGTTTGCAGATATCCGTTTCCATTATATTGATATTCCTTTTTGTAGGGCGACCGCCACTCGTCAATAGGGTTTCCTTCATCGTCATAATATTTAAAAAACTCTATTTCTGAAATAAGATGTCCCGATTTATTATAGGTATATTCTTTTTTCCACATAGGTACTGGCTCATCCCGTTGAAATGCATACTCTATCATGTTGCCATATGGGTCATAAGCATATGATGTCTGTGTAGAGTACGCACCCATATAATTGTGGGTAACGGTGCCAGGCTGCCAACCACATTCTCTGTTGAATGGGTATGATAGTAAATTTGCGGGTTGCTGCCAATCCTGAAAGATTGTGCAGTAAGTCTTAAAATGCCTTTGGAAACTATCGGATGAATTTAGATTCTCGACTCTTTGGGTTCCTGCTGAGGCATCAGTGACTAAAACTGTCAGTATCAGAAAAAGTGACAGACATGCATGTAAAAATTTAATCATTGTATAGGTATGGTATTTATTGTGAAAAGACTATTCTTATTGGGGAATCAGTTATAATTATTATTTTGCTTATCCTACCCCTGCATGGTTGGCTGCAGTGGTAGGATAAGCAAAATAAGACGAGTAAGTTTATGAAAGATAATCAATAATTTGCAATATGGTCACTCCCACTCGATTGTGGCCGGTGGTTTGGAGGAGATGTCGTAGACAACGCGGTTCACACCACGCACCTTGTTGATTATTTCATTGCTGGTCTTGGCAAGGAACTCGTAAGGAAGATGTACCCAGTCGGCTGTCATGCCGTCAGTAGAAATCACAGCGCGTAGAGCCACGCAGCTTTCATAGGTGCGCTCATCGCCCATTACACCTACACTCTGCACGGGGAGAAGCATAACTCCTGCCTGCCATACGGAATCATAGAGACCTGCTTCGCGAAGACCATTGATGAAGATGGCATCAGCTTCCTGAAGCACACGCACTTTCTCCGGAGTGACTTCACCGAGTATGCGAATGCCGAGGCCGGGACCGGGGAAGGGATGACGCCCGAGAAGATGTGAAGGCATGTCAAGAGCCTTGCCGACACGGCGGACCTCATCCTTAAACAGCAGACGGAGAGGCTCCACAATCTTAAGGTTCATATCTTTCGGCAGGCCTCCGACGTTGTGGTGACTCTTGATTGTGGCAGACGGACCCTTGACGGAGCAGCTTTCAATCACGTCGGGGTAGATTGTGCCCTGTGCCAGCCAGGTCACATCCTTAATCTTCTGAGCCTCATCATTAAACACCTCAATGAAGTCTCGGCCGATAATCTTACGTTTCTTCTCAGGATCGGTTACACCCTTCAGGTCATTATAGAAACGCTCGGATGCGTCAACTCCAATCACGTTAAGACCCATATCTTTATAAGATTCGAGCACATCATCAAACTCGTTCTTGCGGAGCAGACCATTGTTGACGAAGATACAGGTCAGATTTTTACCGACGGCCCTGTTTAACAACATTGCAGCCACCGAGGAGTCAACACCACCGGAGAGGGCCAGGATAACCTTATCGTCACCTATTTTTTCCTTCAGTTCAGCCACAGTGGTCTCAATGAAGGAGTCAGGGCTCCAACTGCCTGAGCAGCCGCAGATGCCAAGCACAAAGTTGGCGAGAATCTGTTTACCATCGGTTGAATGATATACTTCAGGATGGAATTGGATTCCCCATGTCTGTTCGCCTTCGATATGATAGGCGGCAGCTTTCACATTTTCAGTAGAGCCGATGATGTGATAGGCGGCGGGAAGACGGGTGATTGTGTCGCCGTGTGACATCCACACCTGAGTGGGGGAAGGCACATTGAGCATGAGAGGATCAATCTTGTCAACGACAGTAAGCATGGCCCTGCCATACTCGCGTGAAGGCGCGCCTTCAACTTCACCACCAAATTCAGCCGCAAGGAGCTGGGCACCATAGCAAACTCCAAGCAAGGGGAGTTTCCCCTTGATAGCTGAGAGGTCAGGTTTGGGTGCATCGGCGTCTCTCACCGAGGAGGGACTTCCGGAAAGGATGACTCCTTTGACATCGGCATCAAATTCCGGAATCTTATTGAACGGATGAATCTCGCAATACACATTCAGTTCACGGACGCGACGTGCGATGAGCTGGGTGTATTGGGAGCCGAAATCCAATATTATTATTTTTTCCATATTTGAGTGATTATTCGGCACGTGAATAGTTGGGAGCCTCTTTAGTGATTGTCACATCATGAGGATGGTTCTCGATGACACCGGCAGAGGTGATACGCACGAAGCGGGCATTGTGGAGCGCATCAATGTCTTTTGCCCCGCAATAGCCCATGCCTGAACGCAGACCGCCGAGGAGCTGATAGATTGTCTCGTAGAGAGTGCCTTTATAAGGAACGCGGGCTACGATACCTTCCGGAACGAACTTGCTTGAGTCTTTTGTCTCGCTCTGGAAATAACGGTCTTTTGAGCCGGCTTCCATAGCCTCAATAGAACCCATGCCGCGATAAGACTTAAACTTACGGCCGTTGTAGATGATGGTTTCACCCGGCGATTCTTCAGTGCCGGCAAGCATTGAGCCCATCATGACGCAGTCAGCACCGGCAGCAATAGCTTTCACCACATCACCTGAATAACGTAGACCACCGTCACCGATTACCGGAATGCCATGCTTTGCCGCAACCTGTGAGCAGTTGTAGATGGCACTGAGCTGCGGCACACCTACACCGGCAACGATACGTGTAGTGCAGATAGAGCCGGGACCGATGCCGACCTTGATGCCATCTGCACCGTTGGCGATAAGATACTCGGCGGCTTCGGCAGTGGCTATGTTGCCGACAAGGACATCGATGTCTGGGAAGTTTTTCTTTACATCCTTGAGAGTATTCACTACGTTTGCGGAGTGGCCATGAGCAGTGTCGATTACAACTGCGTCAACGCCGGCATTAACCAAAGCCTCCACTCTCTTGAGAGTGTCACTTGTGACACCTACACCGGCAGCCACACGCAGACGGCCTTTGCTATCTTTGCAGGCATTAGGGTAGTCTTTAATCTTGGTTATGTCGCGATAGGTGATAAGGCCGACGAGTTTATTATCTGCGTCAACAACCGGAAGTTTCTCAATCTTATGACGGAGGAGAATCTGAGAAGCTTCGGTGAGGTCCGGATTGGTGGTGGTGACAATGTTGTCTTTGGTCATTACTCCGGAAATGGGAAGGTTCATGTCGGTCTGGAAACGGAGGTCGCGGTTAGTTACGATTCCGACCAACTTCTGATTCTCGTCAACTACAGGGATTCCGCCGATATGATTGTCGTGCATCATCTTCAGGGCATCGCCCACAGTCTGCTGGGGGGTGATGGTCACGGGGTCGAAGATCATGCCACTTTCAGCGCGTTTCACCTTTCTTACCTGAGCGGCCTGATTCTCAATGGACATGTTCTTATGAATCACGCCGATGCCTCCCTGACGAGCCATTGCGATAGCCATAGCAGCCTCAGTCACGGTGTCCATAGCAGCCGATACGATAGGTATGTTCAGGGTGATGTTACGTGAAAAACGGGTCTTAACATCGACCATATTGGGAGTGACCTCCGAATAAGCAGGAACGAGAAGGACATCATCAAATGTCATCCCTTCCTCATTTACTTTATCTTTTAAAAATGACATTCTTGTTAGTTTAAAGATGAAGGAAAAGAGATTAAAGATTGGCTAATCATTGATCTTTCATCATCAGTGATTAGGATCAGATTCAGAAATTTTTAAGTTTCTCGGAGATAATGATGGTCTGTGTACGGTCAGGCCCCACCGATATTACTCCTACGGGGACTTCAGTCAGTTCCTCTATTTTCTTTACATAAGCTTTGGCAGCCTCCGGAAGTTCGTCATATGATTTCATGCCTGAGATGTCTTCCTTCCAGCCGTCAAGCTCAATGAATACAGGCTTGCATCGTGCAAGTTTTGAAATAGTGGATGGTGGAGTGTCGATAATCTTTCCGTCAAGCTCATAGTGAGTGCAGATTTTCACCTTGTCCAGCCCTGACAGCACATCGAAGAGCATCAGCGCCCAATAGTCGATTCCGGCGAGGCGGCTTGTGTAGCGTGCCACCACTGCATCAAACCAGCCCACACGACGGGGGCGACCGGTAACTGTGCCATATTCATGGCCGCGTTCGCGTATTTCGTGTGCTATATCGTTGTGCAGTTCAGTAGGGAAAGGACCTTCCCCTACACGTGTACAATAAGCTTTTGCCACCCCGACCACATTTTCAATCCACTTGGGAGAGATGCCGGCTCCGACAGGAACACTGGCAGACGACGGAGTGGAAGAAGTAACGAAAGGATACGTGCCATGATCGATGCAGAGCATCATGCCCTGTGCTCCCTCGAATAGAATCTTCTTGTCGCTGCGGAGAGCCTTATTGATGAGATCAGAAGTGTCGACGATACGCGGACCGAGAATCTTGGCGATCTCCATGTAGCGGTCATATACTTCCTGGAAATCATATGTGGGAAGGCCAAGCATCTTAAGCTCCATGTTCTTTTCATCGATGGCAGCGTGCAGACGCTCTGCAAAATATTCCGGTTCAAGCAGATCTCCCATGCGTAGACCGACACGGCTGTATTTGTCGCTGTAAGCCGGACCGATGCCCTTCTTTGTGGTGCCGATAAGTTTTCCGCCTTTCAGATTCTCATATGCTCCGTCAAGGGCGGAGTGCCAGGGCATGACCATTGCCGCCCGGTCGGAGATATAGAGCTGGTAGTCAGTGATCCCTTGATTGTGAAGCTTTTCAAGCTCAACAATCACTGATTCAGGATTCACAACCATGCCGTTTGCCATTACATTGACAGTGTTCGGATTGAAGATGCCTGACGGGATGCTCTGAAGGGAGTATTTATGGCCATTAAACATAACGCTGTGGCCGGCGTTGTTGCCTCCCTGATAGCGCACCACCATGTCGGCACGGCATGCAAAATAGTCGGTAATTTTTCCTTTACCCTCATCGCCCCACTGGGAGCCGATGACAACTAATCTTTCCGACATTATTCTTCTAATTTATTGCGTTTATAAATATAGTCGATGTTCTTGAAATAGTAATCGAGAGTGAAGCAGTTGTCAAGTTCTTCCTCTGTCAGCACACTCATCACTGTCGGGTCTTGTTTGAGAAGATCCTGATAGGAAGCACCGAGAGCCATTGCCTTCATTGCGATGGGCTGCACAGTGTCATAAGCTTTTTCACGCACGAAACCCTTGTCGATGAGAGCATTCATCACACGCTGTGCGAAAATCACACCATTAGTGCGATATATATTGGCCTTCATCTGGTCTTCAAATACTACCAGATTCTCCAGGATACCTTTCATGCGATTGAGCATGTAGTCAAGGAGAATAGTGGCATCGGGCATGATGATGCGCTCAGTGGCAGAGTGTGAAATGTCGCGTTCGTGCCATAGAGCCACGTTCTCATACGCTGTGACCATGTAGCCGCGAAGCACACGGGCACATCCGCAGATATTTTCGCTGCTGACCGGATTGCGCTTATGGGGCATTGCGGATGAGCCTTTCTGACCCTTGCCGAATGCCTCCTCAACTTCATGCACCTCTGTGCGCTGGAGGTTACGCACCTCAAGGGCCATCTGCTCAAGGCTTGCACCGATGAGTGCGAGGGTGGCCATGTAGTAGGCGTGGCGATCGCGTTGGATAACTTGGGTGCTTATGTCAGAGCTTGCAATACCGAGTTTCTCACATACGTAATCCTGGACAAATGGAGGAATATTGGCGAAGTTACCAACAGCTCCACTGATCTTTCCAACCTCTACGCCACGTGCAGCAGCCTTGAAACGCTCAAGGTTGCGACGCATTTCAGCCAGCCAAAGCACCCACTTCAGTCCGAATGATGTGATGTCGGCATGTATGCCGTGTGTACGACCGATGCAGGGAAGGTTCTTGAAGCGGATGGCCTGCTTCTTGAGCATCTCGATAAACTCTTCAATGTCTTTAAGCAGAATATCATCAGCCTGCTTGAAAAGATAGCCGTTGGCTGTGTCAACCACGTCTGTTGAGGTCAGACCGTAGTGCACCCATTTGCGCTCCTCTCCAAGGCTTTCACTGACAGTGCGCGTAAAAGCCACGATGTCGTGGCGTGTCTGAAGCTCAATCTCTTTTATGCGTTCAATGTTGAAAGTGGCGTTGGCGTTGAGTTTCTCCACGTCTTCGGGAGGCACTACCCCCAATTCGCGCCATGCTTCCGCAGCGAGAAGCTCTACCTTCAGATATGCGTTAAACTTGTTTTCCTCAGTCCAGACCTGACGCATCACGTCTCTTCCGTATCTCTCTATCATTGTTATAAAAAGTCTTATGCAAATTTTGAAATTTATTTTTCCATTTTGCGCAGGAAGCACTCAAGAGTGTTTTCCATGAGGCATGCACGCGTCATGGGCCCCACGCCACCTGGCACCGGGGTAATCACAGATGCCTTATCCTTTACAGCCTCGAAATCAACATCGCCACAAAGTTTGCCCGTCTCCGGATCACGGTTTACTCCCACATCGATTACGGCGGCACCCTCACCCACCATGTCGGCGGTCACAAACTTTGGTCTTCCGATAGCCACCACAAGAATGTCAGCTTCCGAAGTCACTTTGGGGAGGTCTTTGGTGCGGCTATGGGCGATGGTCACAGTTGCATTACGGTCTAAGAGCAGTTTTGCCGCAGGAAGACCAACTATGTTGCTTCTGCCAATCACCACAGCTTTCTTACCCTCAATCTGAATCCCTGCTTTGTCAAGAAATTTGATAATACCTTTTGGTGTGCAGGGAAGGGTGCAGGGAAGTTTCTGCCAGAGTGCGGCTACATTGCCGGGATGAAAACCGTCAACGTCTTTCTCCTTTGCTATTGCCTCGATCACTTTGTCTTCATTGATGTGGCGCGGGAGGGGGAGCTGAACCAGAATGCCGTCAACCGTATCGTCTGCATTAAGATCGGCAATCATATTGAGCAACTCTTCCTCGCTGGTAGTATCCGGACGAATAATGGTGGTGCTCTTGAAGCCCACTTCTTCAGCATCACGCCCTTTACCCTTTACGTAAGACTGGCTTGCGGGATCTTCCCCCACAAGGATTACAACCAAGTGGGGGGGCCTGCCATATTTCTCTTTTGCCTCGACAACTCTGCGCGCTACGTCTTGCTTGAGTTCCTTAGCTAATTCTGTTCCACTGATTATCATTGCTATTTTATTATTTTTCGGTTAGGGCTGCTTTGCCTATATCTGTGCGGTGGAAGAGTGAGGGGCATTCGATATTTTCTATCTCAGCCTTTGCATTCTCATTAGCCTCAGCCACTGTGACTCCTTTACCCACCACCATCATCACTCTGCCTCCGGCGGTAACAAGCTTGCCGTCAGCAATCTTGGTGCCCATGTGGTAGACCTCGGCCTTCACCTTGTCAAGACCTTTGATCTCAACTCCCTTCTGATAGCTGCCGGGATAGCCTTCAGAGGCCAGGACTATGCCTAAGTAAGCGTCATCACTCCATTTCGTATCGCAGTCGCGACCCTCTACGGCCGCTTCAATCAGGTCATAGAAATCGCTTTCCAGACGGGGAAGAACCACTTCTGTTTCCGGGTCGCCGAAACGGGCATTAAATTCGATAACTTTTGGCCCTTCCTTTGTAAGGATAAGACCCCCATAGAGCACGCCTTTAAATGGCACACCTTCAGCCACCATACCATCTGCAGTGGGCTGAATAATCTCTTTCAATGCCTTTTCACGTATTTCATCAGTGATGAACGGCACAGGTGAATAAGCACCCATTCCCCCGGTGTTAGGCCCTTTGTCGCCGTCAAATGCGCGTTTGTGGTCCTGAGCCATTGCAAGCGGATAAACCCTGTTGCCCGATACAACACACATGAAAGAGAACTCAGGTCCGTCAAGGAAATCCTCAACCACAACACGGCCCTTGCCGAATGTCTCATCAAGAAGCATGTCGCGGAGAGCAGCCTCAGCCTCATCGTAGGTGAGTGCCACAACCACACCTTTACCGGCAGCCAGTCCGTCATATTTGATGACTGCGGGCAGCGGACGGTTTTTCACATATTCCCAGGCTTTGTCGAAGTCATCAAATGCCTCGTAAGCGGCTGTGGGAACATTATATTTGGTCATTATCTGCTTTGCAAATTCCTTGCTGCTCTCGATTTTTGTTGCTGCTTTAGAGGGACCAAAAGCTTTCAGTCCTTCTGCTTCAAGAGCATCAACGAGTCCTGCGGCAAGAGCTGCCTCAGGCCCGACCACCGTCATGTCGATTGCATTTTCCTTTGCAAATTTCACCAAGGAGTCAACATCTTCCACGCCAATGGCGATGCACTCGGCATCTTCAGCGATGCCTGCATTGCCGGGAGCGCAGAAAATCTTTCCTACCTGAGGGGACCGCTTCAATGCTTTCACGATAGCATGGCAGCGACCGCCGCTTCCGACTACAAGGACTTTCTTATTTTTCTCCATTTCACATTAATGTTTGAAATGACGCATTCCGGTGAAGAGCATTGTGATGCCTTTCTCGTTAGCCACCTTGATGGAGTCTTCGTCACGGATGCTTCCTCCGGGCTGAACGATGGCTGTCACTCCATATTTTGAAGCGAGCTCAACAGTGTCGCCAAATGGAAGGAAACCGTCGGAAGCAAGTACAAGGCCTTCGGTTATTCCGGCTGCCTTTGCCTCTTCAAGGGCGATTTCAGCAGAACCTACGCGGTTCATCTGTCCGGCACCTACACCTGCTGTGGCATGGTCTTTCACAACAACAATAGCGTTGCTCTTGACATGCTTCACTATCTTCCAGCCAAAATTCATCTCGGCCAGTTCCTTTTCAGTAGGCTTACGTTCTGTGACACACATGTCGGCAGTAACTTCTTTGCAGTCAACATCAGCATCCTGCACGAGCAGACCGCCGTTGACCCCTACATATTGCTTCTGGGGTTCTCTGGTGTTGTCCATCTTCACCTCAAGGAGACGGAGATTCTTCTTTGAAGCGAGCACCTCAAGTGCCTCCGGCTCAAACGACGGAGCCATCACTATCTCCAGGAAGATAGGTTTCATCTGGCGTGCCACTTCAGCGGTCAGAGGGCGGTTCATGGCCACGATGCCGCCATAGATGCTGACTTTGTCTGCCTCATAGGCACGTGTCCATGCCTCAAGAAGATCTTTGCCTACACCTGCGCCACAAGGATTCATGTGCTTGAGAGCCACACAGAATGGCTCGGAGAACTCTCTGACGATGTTAAGGGCTGCGTTGGCATCCTGAATGTTGTTATAGCTCAATTCCTTGCCTCCGAGCTGACGTGCGTGGGCTACGGAATAAGCCACTTCATCCTTGCCACGATAGAAAGTGGCAGCCTGATGGGGATTCTCTCCATAACGAAGAGTCTGTATGGCGTCAAATGCGAGGAAAAGCTTCTCATCAAGTCCGGCAGCCTTGCGCATGAATGTGGCGATATGGCTGTCGTAGAGGGCTGTGTGAGTGTAAGCCTTTGCAGAGAGCTTCAATCGGGTCTCGGGAAGTGTGTTGCCATTTGCTGTGATCTCCTCTATGACAGTGGCATAGTCTGCCGGATCACACACCACAGTCACGTCACGGAAATTTTTGGCAGCACTTCTCAACATTGATGGTCCGCCTATGTCGATATTCTCCACAGCATCTTCCATCGTGACCCCTTCTTTCGCGATGGTAGCCTCAAAAGGATAGAGGTTTACGCATACCATCTCAATGGTGCTGATTCCATTCTCAGCAAGTTGTGCCATGTGGTCTTCGCTGTCGCGGCGAGCCAAGAGGCCGCCGTGCACTTTCGGGTGGAGTGTCTTGACACGACCTTCACAGATTTCCGGGAAGCCTGTCACGTCTTGAATGTCAGCAACCTCAAGTCCGGCGCCGCGAAGCACCTTCAAGGTGCCTCCGGTGGCAATCAGTCCCCAGCCGAGGTTTTTGAGGGCTGTGGCAAATTCCACAATCCCCGTCTTGTCGCTTACACTGATTAAAGCTCTCATATATTGTTTTATTTTGTCGTTCTGATTTTTTTACTTGATCCTAACTTTAACCCTTAATTATTAATCAATTTCTGGATTGTAGCCGGGTAGAGAATATGCTCTTGGGCATGAATGAGCGATTCCAGTTCGTCAATATCATCCCCTTCATATGGCACGGCTGCCTGTGAGATGATTTTGCCGCCGTCAAGCGAGGAATCGACATAATGGATAGTCACCCCATACACCTTTACTCCATATTCAAAGGCATCTTTGATGGCGTGTGCGCCTTTAAATGCAGGGAGCAGGGCAGGATGAATGTTGATGATACGATCCCCGTAGGCGTCCAACAGCACTTCGCCGACAATGCGCATATAGCCTGCCAGACACACTAAGTCTACCTCTGCTTCGGTCATTCTTTCCACAAGCATCCTTTCAAAGTCAGCTTTGGAGGAATAGTCTTTCGGACGGAATTCAAGAACCGGCACACCAAATTTCTCAGCCCTTTTTGTGACGTATGCTCCCGGTTTGTCGGTCACACACACAACAACCTCAGCATCAATCCTGCCGTCGGCACATGCCTGGGCGATAGCTTCAAAGTTGGAGCCGTTGCCGCTTGCAAATATAGCCAGTCTCTTTTTCATATCCGAAGTCTTATTTGATTGTCACTCCGTTGCCTTCCACTACCTTGCCTATGAGAGAAGCCTTCTCTCCGGCATTGGTCAGAATTTCAATGGTCTTTGCCACATCTTCAGGATTAACAGCAAGAACCATGCCAATACCCATATTGAAGATGTTAAACATCTCGCGGTGGGGGATTTTGCCATATTTTTCAAGGATATGGAACACCGGAAGTATCTCCCAACTGCCTTCGTTGATCTCTATTCCTTGACCTTCGCCAAGAATGCGGGGGATGTTCTCGTCAAAACCACCTCCGGTTATATGGGCTATGCCATGAACGTCAACTTCGTTGAGCACTTTGTGCACCTGCTTCACATAAATCTTGGTAGGGGTGAGGAGCATCTCGCCGAGTGTCTTGTCGCCTGTTCCCTCATATTTCTTATTGAGGTCGAGATCGTTGTCTTTTATCACTTTGCGCACAAGGCTGAATCCATTGGAATGCACACCGGAGGAGGCTATGCCAACAAGCATGTCGCCCGGCTTAACCTTTGAGCAGTCGATGAGTTTGTCTTTCTCTACCGCCCCTACAGTAAATCCGGCTATGTCGTAGTCGTCCTCGTCATACATTCCGGGCATCTCAGCAGTTTCGCCTCCCACAAGTGCACACCCTGCCTGACGGCATCCCTCGGCCACTCCGGCAACGATGGCTTCAACCACTGCAGGATGGTTTTTCCCGACAGCCACATAGTCAAGGAAGATAAGAGGTTCAGCCCCCTGGGCGAGCACATCATTGACACACATTGCCACAGCGTCAATGCCGATCGTGTCATGCTTGTCCATAGCGAAGGCGATTTTAAGTTTGGTGCCTACACCGTCAGTGCCACTCACGAGAATTGGGTGTTTGTAACCGAGGGAGCCAAGGTCAAACATGCCGCCGAAAGCGCCGATGTTGCCCATGCAACCTTTACGGTTGGTTGACGCCACATGTTTCTTGATGCGGCTTACCACCTCATAGCCGGCTTCAAGATTCACGCCGGAGGCTTCATAACTTTTTGCCATTTCTTTATCTTGTATCTTTTATTTTTACTTTTTTCTGAAATATCTCACGGCATTGGCAAAAAGATTCTGGCTCTTATTGCCTGCGATATTTTTCATCAATCCTTCTGACCACCGTTCTGAGTGAGCCATCTTGCCCAATATCTGTCCGTTGGGCGAGATGATGCCCTCGATTGCTTCTGTTGAGCCGTTGGGGTTTGCCGGGGAGTCCATTGTTGCGTTCCCTTCGCTGTCGGCATACTGGAAAGCAATTTGTCCGTTCTTGCGGAGAGTGGCTGCCAGTTCTGCATTTGCCACAAACTTTCCCTCTCCGTGAGAAGCTGCCACAGAATGGAGTTCGCCAAGTTCGAAGCCGGCAAGCCAGGGAGATGCCACTGATCCGACGCGTGTTGACACTATCTGCGAGATATGTCGGTTGATGTCGTTGTGGAAAAGGGTGGGAGAATCAGGTGTCAACTCGCCAATCTTTCCGAATGGGAGAAGGCCGGATTTCACAAGAGCCTGGAAGCCGTTGCAGATGCCGAGAACAAGCCCTCCTCTTTCAAGCAGGCGCTCAATGGCTGCCTTTACCTTCTCATTCATGATCACGCTGGCAATAAATTTACCACTGCCATCGGGCTCATCACCCTCGGAGAAACCTCCGGAGAATGCAAGGATGTCGCAGGCATCAATGTGTGCGGCCATGTTGGTGGTCGATTTCTCAGTGTCTTCCGGTGTAAGGTTGCAGAATACGGAAGATGTTACAACCGCGCCCTCCTTGGCAAATGCCGCAGTCATGTCATAGTCACAGTTGGTGCCGGGGAACACAGGGAGATATACAACCGGATGTTGCTTTGCCTCACCTTTATATATTGTAGCGTTTTCACCCGATGCGGCATTCTCTACTTTTCCTCTTACCTCTGTTCGGTCGGGATATACGCTTATGAAACGCTTCCGGTTGGCCTCAAATGCTTCGCCAATGGTGATTTCTTCATCATTTATCTTTAGCTTGTCATTGCCGGTGGTCTTTCCGATAAGTTCGAAGTCCGGCAATTCAAGGATTTCCTTGCTTTCAACCACTATTGAGCCGTTGCCATAATTGAAGAGATCAGATTCCTTGGCGATTACGTCTGCGCCGATTCTGTTGCCGAAGCTCATCTTGGCGAGTGCCTCAGTGAGTCCTCCGAATCCCAGGGCATAACCGGAAACTATCGTGCCTTCTCCGATAAGCCGTTCAAGAAGTTTATAATTTCTCTTGAGGCTCTCAGTGTCAGGCATAAGGGAGGGGAGGGGAGTGTGGCGCACAAGGTAGATGAAGTTGTCGGGAGCTTTAAACTCAGGACTGATCACATGCTTGCTGCTAACGGGTGCCACTCCGAATGCTATCAGAGTAGGAGGGACGCTTATGTTGGCGAATGTGCCACTCATTGAGTCCTTGCCGCCGATAGACGCAAGACCAAGCTCAGTCTGCATTCTCAGGGTTCCGAGAAGGGCTGCCAAAGGTTTGCCCCATGACTCGCGACTGTGCATCCTTTCGAAATATTCCTGATAGGAGAAGCGCATTCTCTCATATTCAGCGCCTGCTGCAACTGCCTTGCTGACAGCTTCGATTACAGAGTAAGCCGCACCGTGATATGGACTCCAGCTTGTGAGGTAAGGATTAAATCCGAATGCCATCATTGAGGCAGTGTCGGTGTGATGATTGCCGACAGGAAGTTTTTGCACTGATACTTGTGCCTCTGTTCCCTGTGTCTTGCCTCCGAATGGCATCAATACTGTTGATTTGCCGATTGAGGAGTCGAAATGCTCGATAAGACCCTTTTGGGAGGTTACATTGTCATCGGCGAGGAGGTTTAGGAACTTCTCTTTGACCGAGTTTCCTTTTACTTCGCGCTCAAACGGGTCGCGTGGCTCGATTGTGCCTATAGTTGCCTCTGCAAAGTGGCGTGCTCCGGCTGAGTCGATAAACTCGCGGCTGAGGTCTGCCACTGCTTTGTCACCGTAGAACATTCTCATCCTTCCGGTGGAGGTCACGTCTGCCACGTGGGTCACCTCAAGGTTTTCCTCATGGCAATAACGCATGAATTCCTCCATGTCTTTTGCCTCTACCACTACTGACATGCGTTCCTGGCTCTCGCTGATGGCAAGTTCAGTGGCGTTAAGACCGGAATATTTAGTCGGCACACGGTCAAGATATATGTCAAGTCCGTCGGTAAGCTCGCCGATTGCCACGCTTACACCACCGGCTCCGAAGTCGTTTGATTTCTTTATGAGTCTTGTCACCTCCGGGCGACGGAACAGACGTGCGATTTTCCTTTCCTCAGGTGCATTACCCTTCTGAACTTCGCTACCACATTCTTCAAGCGAAGATGTGGTGTGTTCCTTAGATGATCCGGTGGCTCCACCGATACCGTCACGGCCTGTTCTTCCGCCAAACATCAATACCACATCGCCCTCAGCCGGGCTTTCACGGCGCACGTCTTCAGCTTTCACTGCGCCAACCACCGCACCAACCTCAAGGCGCTTTGCGACATAATCAGGGTGATAAATCTCACGCACATGGGTAGTGGCAAGACCAATCTGATTGCCATAAGAAGAGTAGCCTGCTGCTGCACGCAGGGTGATCACACGCTGAGGAAGCTTGCCTTCCATAGTCTCTGACACAGGTTTGTAGATGTCGCCGGCACCTGTCACACGCATAGCCTGATACACGTAGCTTCTGCCGCTCAACGGGTCACGGATTGCCCCGCCAAGACAAGTGGAGGCACCTCCGAAAGGTTCTATCTCGGTTGGGTGGTTATGTGTCTCGTTTTTAAATTGGAGAAGCCAACGCTCTGTCTTGCCGTCAACGTCAACATCCACGTAGATGCTGCAAGCGTTGTTTTCCTCACTTTGCTCAAGATCGTTTAGCAGACCCTGCTTGCGGAGGTAGCGTGCGCCGATAGTGGCAAGGTCCATGAGGCAAAGGGGTTTGTTTTCCCTGCCGAGTTCCTTGCGTATTTCATGCCACTGCTTCAGGCTTTCCTCCAAATCGGCGGTTGCAAATGAATCGTCAACCTTAATGTCGGTAAGTTCAGTGGTGAAGGTAGTGTGGCGGCAGTGGTCACTCCAATATGTGTCGAGAATTCTAAGTTCAGTTTCATTTGGGTCACGGCCCTCCTTTGTAAAATATTTCACTACCTCCATAAGATCGTCGCCGTTCATTGCCAGCCCTTTCTCCTTGCAATAGGCGGGAGCTTTTTCGGCGGTTATCTCACGGAACCCGTCGAGCACAGCAACCGGCTTTGCGGCGGCACGTTCAGGCGCAGCAAGCACTGAGAGGTCTTTCTCCCTTGATTCTACTGCGTTGATGGAGTAGTGGGCAATTTTCTTCATCTCCTCTTCGCCGACAGAATCGTCAAAGATAAGGAGTTTTGCACTGCGAATCTCGATGTCGGCATCGGGCTGAATCAGCTTTACACACTCTTCGGCGGCTGCCGCACGCTGGTCAAACTGACCGGGTAATGATTCGATTGCGAGATAAGGTCTCCCTTCAAAGTCCACTTCTTTGCTTACGGTGTCTGTGGCGGGTTCGCCGAACACCTTGTAGCTGCTCTTTTCAACCAATTCGGGGGTGAACCCGAAAAGATCATATACGCAAAGCAGACGGAGATCTTTTATGTTGAGTCCGAGATTTGAGTTCAGTTCGTTGCGGAGGCTGTCTGCTTCCACACGATACTGGTCACGTTTCTCTACGAAAATTCTGTATGGTGTCATTTGTGCTAAGTTAGTCAAGTGTAGAGGCAAGGACCTTTGCTGCCTGTTGCTTGCGGAAAGCGTCCATCTTTTCTTTCAGTTCCGGGTTGGTCACTGCCAGGATTTCAATTGCAAGAAGGGCAGCATTTTTTGCTCCATCTATGGCCACCACAGCCACCGGTATTCCGGAAGGCATCTGCACCATAGAGAGCAGGGAGTCGATTCCCTCGAGCGCACGGGCCTTGATTGGGACGCCGATCACGGGGAGGGTGGTGAATGCTGCCACCACACCGGCGAGGTGAGCCGCGCCACCGGCGGCGGCTATCACGGCTGCGAAATCACGCTCGCGCAGGCTGCTTACCCATTTCTCCAGCTCTGCCGGAGTGCGATGTGCGCTCAAAACTTTTGTTTCAAATTCCACGCCAAACTGAGCGAGCATCTCAGTGGCTCCTTTCATGACTCCCCAGTCGCTGGTGGAGCCCATAACAACACCTATTTTCACTGCTTTAGAACAAGTTTAAAAAGGAGTGGGCGCCAATGATTATTCATGGCGTCCACTCATGTTATATTGTTATAATTTCTTATCTTTATGTCAAGTGTGGACATGTGTCTACACAATTTCTCCACACGGGTTTGCATTCCGATGCTGTATTGTTGCGGTCGCACACATGAAATGCCTGGCTTTAAGCCTGGCTTTCGTCTGGCTGAGAGTATTATGTAGACTGCCCCTTTTGTCATTCGGAATACTATGCTTCCCTCTTCGTATATGGAACAGGGAAAATTAGGGTACAAAGTTACAAAATATTCCTGACATCTCCCAAAAAAATTCTCACCAAAGTTGAAACCGCAGATTAAAAAATAATCATTTTGATTTACCCTGAGACTAATCGATATCATCCTCCAAATCATCTAATTCCTCTTGAATATCTTCGGCATCATCCTCAAGATCATAATCCTCCATAATTTCTTCGAGTTTAGATTGGATAAGCTCTACATTATCCCGGATTTCTTCATACTCTGATATGGTAGGATCCAGAAGCAGGTCCGTCTCCTTATCCTCTAAATATTCCGAAATCCAATCCACATCAAAGTTGCGAAAGGTTTTTAATTGCCTCCGCACCTCTTCAATCAGCTCCTGCAAATCAATAGCAAGACCCGCACTCATCTTTTCCTCATCTCTATGTCTACTGTTAAATACCGGCATAATCCACAAATTTTTAAGTTAATTACTTTCTCCACAAAATTAGCAAAAATTACTCATTACCACAATCCCCTTAGTAATCGTAGAAAGTGTAAGCAACTTCTACTTAAGCAACTTCAATATTCCATTTTATCGGCAAGATTTTTATCAAAGTTTGGTGCAAAATAGCACAACTTGCCGATGTCGGCAAGTTTTGAGCTAATTCTTAATTAAAGTATTCATGGAAAAATGATGTTGAGGTGAAACTATTGGGTGTTTTGCA
>CAZQSD010000013.1:0-38491 GCA_964595885.1 uncultured Sangeribacter sp. | reverse complement strand
CTCGTGGCGCATGCCGCTTAGCCTATATTGTTATTTTTAACGGACTATTGTAGTATGATAGCGACCGGTTCTCCTGCCGACAGTATAGAGCTGATAGCCACCGTTATATCAAATGATGCCAATTTTCAAAAACTTCCATATGAATATTATGAGTATAAGAAGGATTATAAGCAAGCGTATAGGGGAGTGATAGAGGTGTTACATCAAAATGACTCACTGTTTATTGAAAGATATCATAGTAGTGTAAGTCACGAAGTGAAGGGATATATGGATGAAGAACAAGCTAAGGCAGAATTAAGAATTTCACACCTTAATAACATAATTGTATGGATCATTATTTCTGGAGTATTGCTTATATGTCTGCTTGTGGTTATGGTGAGATTTTATGCCGTTTCGAGAAAGAAGAGGGAGAAAGACCTGCTTTATACTTTGGAAATACTCACTAAGGAGAAGTCGGAGATTGTCAGCCGTATCGATAAGCTGAATTCTGATAATAAAAACCTGTCGGATGAAAATGACCTTCTTAAAACTAAATATGCCCATTATATCCATAATCGCCAGGATGTACAGGAGAATGAGAGTCACTTTGAATCTGATCTGCTTTCCAAATTATTTTGCCAATTGGATGGTCTGCAGAGGGAATATTATTTTCACGGTAAGTCTGAGCAAGGGACCGGTAGGATTATGGAACGACTGTCAAAGTTGGTAGAGTTGCTTCGTGAAAATATGGGGCTGTTGAATGACATGGAGGGCCATATCAATAGAGATTATGACGGTGTGCTTGCACAAGTGTACGGGGCGGTAAGACTCAATGTCAATCAACGGCGTATGGTAGCCCTCCTTATCATGGGCTTTTCAAAGGAGGCGGTGTGCCAGATAATGGGTATTGAGATGTCAAGTTTCTATTTACGCATGAACAGGCTTGTTAAGAGGATAGATGGCTGCCGCCCTCCTAAGCAAACTGAATTCCTTGCACTAATAGGGAGGGGTAAGGTCTAAAAAGCTTAAAATCCTTTTCCCCATAGTTTCGGATAAGTCAAAATTTTATGGGAAATATGGCCTATTTGTGGTTATATAAAATGATAATAGATTGGTTTACAGATTAATACATCCGAAACTACCCGAAAGTAATTAGATTTGGAGGCTAATTGCTTTTATATATATCTTTGCAAACAAAAACGAAAAAATATGAATGATCTTAAAATGAAATTTGCAAAGAGATTTACGATGGTGGTAGTGCTTCTGTCCACTGTCTTTTGCTTCGGTTATGCTCAATCAACTAATAAGAATTATTCAGGAATTAGTAGATTGATTAAGGTTAAACCACATAAACAGCCTAAGGCACCTACAAGAATATTCATAGAATATCGCTACACAGGGAATGGCTTCATTTTCCTTCCTTCGGTCCTGTTCAAATTTTTGGAGGTGACAGCAATCGGTAGCGAGACCGGTGAGGTATATGGTGGAGTCGTTTCAGAGATGTCAGAATATTACATGGAGACAGGGACACTTTCCGTCGACACCTACTCCATCACAGCCTTCACCGAGACCGGAGATGAATACTACGGCGAGCTCATAGTAACAGAATAAAAATTATGTCATTCCCTATCTCTGGACAGATGGCATAGGTAACGAGTATATACTATTCACTACAAATAATTAATCTAATAAATTATGAAAAAAAACTGTATTGTCTCTATCCTGGTTTCCTCGGCTGCTCTTTTCTGGGGATGCAACAGTATTTCCCTTGACGATCGCATCCCTGCCGCAGATAATGGCGAGGTGAGTATCCTGACAGAGGTCCTGTCAGAGTTTCAGAGGAGTACTTCGGACCCGGCTACCAGGGGGATCCTGGAAGATATCGAGGTCATCGATGTCGAGAGAAGGACTTACACCTATGACAATGACGGGACAGTGACGGAGGTCACCACACGTTCCGGGGATGATGAGGCTGCCTTTGTGCTCTTGAACGTGAGGTTCAGGCAGGGTGAGACTCTCGGCTATGCCTTCATGACCGAGGATGACAGTAGGATCTACTTCTTCACGGACAACGGCAGCATAAACGACACTGTGATGATAAAACCACTGCAGGATTACCTAAACAGTGTCCCGGACATGATCGCTGCAGAGAGGACCAGACAGTCTAAGATCCCCGGGGAGGGTGTGGCGAGCCCGAATGCCGATCTGTATGAGACCATCCTGCCACTGATGCGCTTCGCATGGTTCCAGGGCTATCCCTTCAACTATTATGCCGACAGATGTGGCGGTGAATGGTGTAAGTATCTTGGGTTTGGAGAGAATAAGCCCATTGGCTGCGTGACTGTGGCCGTGGGGCAGGTAATCGCCACAGTAGGGAAGTACTCCAATGACAGGTATGACTTCTCCACATTCCCGAGCACGGCGGACAAGGTGACGACTGAGGAGGAAGCCCAGAAGATAGGGTCATTCATGAGGGAGGTCGCAGAGGGCTGTAACATAAAGTATGGGTGTGAGGATGACCTGACACATGGAAGCTCCGGAACAGCGTTCGAGGCGTACAATTACTTATGCCGCAAGGGATATGGATGTGAGTATGTGGCGGGTGCTGATATTAACCCGGCCAAGCTTGAGACCAATCTCAGGAGAGGATATCCACATCTCAGGTGTGGTAAAAGTTCCTCCTCCTATATTGGCCATATGTGGGTGATTGACGGCATGAGACTGAAAGTGGGTGGTGGCGGCAGCTACTATTACCACTGCAATTGGGGATGGGGAGGAAGCAGCAACGGATGGTCATATAACAACCCCTACACTCCAACGGATAACCCTGATAACATAACATATGACAGGCTGCCGTATGACATATATATATCCTCGGTTGCTTTTACACCGAGCCTCTAAATTTTGAATCATGAAACTCTAAATTTTCAAGTCATGAAAAGAGCATTTATTTCGATCTGCACAATGGCGGCATGCCTGCCGGTGTTCTCCCAGTCGCTGTTTGACAGCGACGCAACCGCAACCTATGTCCGACGCACTTGTATTCCGGATGAGGAGCCGAACCCCCGTGAGTACAGGTATTCCTACGACGGCGACACGGTGGTTGACGGCAAGAGTTACCTGAGGCTTATGGTTGAATCCGAGCATGGCAGGTCTGTAGAGGGATATGTACGTCAGGAAGGGAGCAAGATCTTCCGGCTGTCACCCAACGCCGGGGATCCGGAGCCGTATCTGGTCTATGACTTCGGAATGCAGCCGGGCGACACGGCAGACGTGCCGATGTGGAACATGACCTATGAGCCGGATCCGGAGACTGGGGTCAATATCCCTACGGGAATATACCACATCACATACCGTAAGGTGAAGTGCAAGTCAGTCAGTGAGCTGGAAAGCCAAGGCCGGACACTCAGGGTTGTCAATCTTGCCTTCGTGGCTCCGGAGGAGGATATTGAGATATCACACTTCG
Source organism: uncultured Sangeribacter sp. (assembly GCA_964595885.1). Taxonomy (GTDB): domain Bacteria; phylum Bacteroidota; class Bacteroidia; order Bacteroidales; family Muribaculaceae; genus Lepagella. The sequence goes on along the minus strand of CAZQSD010000013.1, from coordinate 35,046 downwards.
GGTTCTGGATTGAGAATGTGGGTGCCACCTTCAACACAGGCAGTCCGTTGGAGAACGTCTATTTTGATTACTTAGGCATATCGGCTGAGATCCGGAATATATACTGCGGCGATGACTTGTTCTTTGACTCCGCAGAGGCTTCCTACCGCGATCTCCTCGACAGGTTCTTCGACTCCGCCGGGATGGCCGTCGGACCGGCTGAGCGTCCCGATCCCAACTCGCCTAAATACAGGCTGGACGGACTGCCATTTGGTGAGGGTGACCGGGGAATATACATACAGGACGGTAAGAGATATATCAGGAGATAACCTTTCCCCCGGCGTATGAAATCTGCGCTTTCGGAAGCGGGAGTATATTATTTGCCGACTAACAACAACCAACTAACGGAGGCGATGCCGTGCTGACTGGTGAATCAGTCGGCATGGCACCGCCATGTATGGGGGTGGTCAGTTGTAGGCGTGCAGGGAGTTGAGGTAGTTGACGCCGAAATAGGTCATACCCACAGTCAGGATGGCCAGCAGGAGGTAGATATGGAGGTTGCGTGGCCTGTGGAAGAAGGATATGCTGCGGTGGAGCGGAACAGCATAGACAAGCATAGTTACCAGTGCCCATGTCTCTTTGGGATCCCACGACCAGTAGTCTCCCCATGATATGTTGGCCCACACCGAACCCGTGAATATTCCAAGTCCCAACAGGATAACGCCGGGGTAAAGCAGTGTCTCGGAAAGTCTGGCGAGTCTTTCCGAGGCCCGCTTCATAAATAATGCCGCCACTGCATTTATGAATGTAAACCCCAAGATGGCGTAAGAGGTCATGACAAGCGACACATGGAGCGAGAGCCATCCCGAGTGGAGCACCGGCATCAATGGCGTCACCACAGGATTCATCTCAACCAAGTGGGCCACCAATGCCATTGCCCCTGCCATAAGCATTCCCAACGGGAGCAACAAGCGGCCACGCCGGGCCACCAACAGAAGGATAACCTCAGTGACCATCACCACAAACAGCAGGGTCTCAAAGGTGTTGGCAAGCGGCAACCGCCCCGACAGATACCACTGGAAGATAAAGCATCCCAGCGAGAGCACAAGGGAACCCGTGAGCAGGATCCTTGACACAACTATTCCTTCCTTAAATTGGAAAAATCCCGCCATACCGGTAAAGAAACCGCAGAACAGCAATATAAAGATGACAGTGGTGAAAGGAATGGCATTATACCAAAGTTCCATCTTTATCCTCAGCGGGGAAAGCGGAGCGGCATCTGCCGGGGGCGTTACAATCAAGTCGCCTGAATAGAGCGACAGGATTATCCCCACTTTCTCATCCAACTCCTCTACGCTGCGCCGGTGTTTGTCTCCGAGGGAAACATAGAGAGCTTCCACACGGTAGTTGCCGAGGGAATCAAACAGTTGTGACAACGAAGCATATTTCCCGTCTATCCTCAAGACTTCCCTGATCTCCTTATCCTTTATCTTCAGCAGGGGCTGATCTTTCCATTTGTCGGGGAAGAGTCTGACCGACAGCAAAGTCTGTTCGGGAGTCAGTCCCCGGAATGATGGCTTGCCATATAACTTGGTTACCACATCGCGTGCAAGCGTGTTGAAACACACTACCCTACCCTCATACACCACCTGTTGCGACCGCAGACTGTCTGCCACATGACGCGGCACACCATCAATGGAGGCTGCCTCAGCCTTGTTCTGAAAACCGGCCATAATGATGACTAAAAATGACAGACTGCGGATCAGCCGGCGGAAACGGCCGTGAGGGGTCAATAAAATCCAAATCCCCCCTATTGCAAACATCAGATAGCCCGCATAAGTGAGAGGCATGCCATAAGGGTCATAATTTACGGAGAGGACGGTGGCTCCGGAACTGTCGTAGGAGGCCTGCAGGAGCCTATATCCGTTGATGTCAAGGATCTTATTCATCGAGACAGTTTCCTGTTTACCGCCAACGGTCAGGACTGACACATAATCACGCGGCACTGTCCCTCCCGGATAGTAGACCACATTGAAACTATTCAGGGTGATAGCCTCCAGTAAATCTACGGTTTTTCCGGAATCAGAAACGAATGATGAGGCAGGCTGCCCCGGCGATAACCTCAGGCTGCCTTTCTCCTGCGTCAGATAGGTGAGCAAACCTCCTGTGAGGATTGCCAATAATGATAAATGGAGCAAAAACCGAGGTGCCGGCCGACACATTTCCTTGACCAGACGGCCCACCACCGAAACCAGCTTCATATTGTTCATGACACGAGCAATCAGAACGGCGCAAATCCGGTGGAGACGGGCCTCATGGCCATACATTCCATTTCGATAAGCCATCCGGGGCGACACACCGGAGCAAGCACGATCACATAGGGTATGTCGGGAAATCTCTCGCCAAACATTCTCGCCACCACCGGATAGTCGGCGGGATCGCGGAGATAGACAAGCATATGCCCCACATCCTCCCAATCGCATTCGGCGGCTTTCAGCAATGCCTCCACATTCGTCCACATCCTCATGGTCTGCCGGCGTATGTTGCCTTCCCACACCACATCTCCATGATTGTCGATGCTTGCCGTGCCGGAAATAAACAGGTGGCGCCGGTCGCCGTAGTCCACACTGGTGGCCCTTTCAAATGCCACGCCGTATTCATAGGTCGGATTGAGATAGTCAGGGGCATTTATCTGCCGCATCTGCCCTTTCTCCAGTCCCTTTACGGAATAGGAGTCCATCTGCACTGTGGCTGTCTTGTCGGCATGGCGACCGCCGATGCCGGTGCTGGCGATGAAGCGTGTGGCCGGAGTAAGCCCCAACTCTTTAAAGATCCTGTTTCTTCCCTCCACTACCCCTGCGTAATTCACGTCGACATTCTGCACGAAAAACCATGTGCGCACGCAGTTGTCGATAAGGGATGAATCGTAGGAGCGCAGTGCCTTCTCGGTTGCAGCCAGCATGTCGTAGGTGGCCGGCTCTGAATCCATGCCGGGGCGCGTACGGCTTCCCTCGAAGAAATGCGTGTAGCCGTTGCGGGTGACCGCCACAGCACCCCCCGGAAGACGGCTGACTTTGTCGGCCTCCATTCCCCACACCCAGAGCGCAAGCTTCGACAGGGAAAGGGGAGCCTGTTCAACTATGGAGACAGCGCAGTCGCCGAAATCGGGCAAGAACTTTGCCTGATTGACGGCATCGCTGACAAACCAGCGGCAGAACACAGGCTTCATCTTCCCTTTGAATTCTGCCTCAAGAAGTTGATAGTCGGTCATAATCTCGCGTATCTGCTCCGTGAATGTCAGCGTAGGGTCAGCCACTGTTATGATGGCATGCAACTCACGGCCGCCATTGGCTGATATGAGGTCTTTTTTCTTAATCATTTGCTCCGTTATTAATCCAGGATTCAATAAAAGAAGATTTATCACCGTTCAGGAGATTGGAATGATCAAATCTCCAGGATTCCGATATGTCGGTTGCCACAGCCTGCCAGAGGGTTGATGCCGGGGCATTCCCGGGGTTGACGATCATTTCACCCTCAACCACCTTTGACGGCACACCGACAATGTCGGCATATGCTTTCGAGGCATTCAGGTCGAGTCCGGCGGCCGGTGTCTCTGTGCCACCGTGACACTGCAGACAAGTCTTGGTGAAGATGCCGGAAGAGATGGCGGCAAAGGGAGCCACGTCAAGCTCGCCCACATCAAACATCACATCGTTTTCAGCGGATGGCGCAACCGTTATTGACGCAAGGGTAATGACCCTTTTCCTGAGGCGGTTGATGATGCAGATTTCAATCGTGGTCACATTACGGTCTACATTTGTAACGGTCACATCGTCGGCTCCATCAGACAAATTTTTTGACACTACGGCAAATTCGTTGTCGGTTTCAAAAGCGGCGAGGGAAACCGTATATTGCGTGTCGTCATACTGGCCGCACCCCGTCAGCACTCCCTTCATGGTCACGGAGAAGCCGGTGGACTCTATCTCCGAATTGTCAGGATAGATCTTGCCGTCATCACATCCGGCCATAAGGAGCGGCAAGACTGCCAGAAGAAAAGCCGGGAGACTGGGCCGGAGGTTACGAATATCAGGCATACTCATGCGTGTTTAGATTTGGCGGGATGATCAGAAGGTGTATTGTATCTGCACAGTGCCGTTGTGGGTTGCAAGTCCGAGGTCATCGTTATCACGGTCAAGTTGTGTCTTGTGGCCGGTGCGCCCCATATAACGGTACATTGCCTGCAGTTTTAGGTTCACCCCCTTGAAATAATAGTTTATGCCGACAGCGGGCATGTTGAGCAAACCGCCTTTGTCAAGGCCATTGCGGTCGAAGAAGTCATAGCGCAATGCAGGTTGCAGACGGTCAGTCACGAAATAGCCGCCCTGGACGTAACCACCCATATAGTTGAACGACCGGTCAATCTTCTGCCGCTTGGTAAACCCGACATGCATGTAATAAGCTTCTCCGGCGAGATAAAGGCGATTGTGCATCCATGCCAATTCGAGTCCGGCACGGAAATCGTTGGTGCTCTCGTTTTCGCTTTCTACATTTATGGAGGCAGATGCTCCCACAAGCAGGCGGTTGAGGTTAAGCTGGTTGGGATTGCCCTGGGTGGCGGGCATCATGCCATAGGGCTGGAAGGTAACCCTTCCGGCATAGAGGAGCGAAGGAATGTGCCAGTCATCGCTGAAAGTCTTTGTCGCGCTGTTGGTTGAGGCGCCTGTGCCGTTGAAGATGCCTACCTCATACCCCCATTTATCTTTGATCATACCGTGAATTTCCACTCCGAGGTCGAATCCGGTCATCATTGCCGGAGTCACTGCATTCAGGGAATAAGGCATGATGACGGGTGCCGTAAGCGATACGGGAAGGGTCGGGAACAGAGTCTCGCCAAGAGTCGTGAGGGTTGCGTGGGTGAAGGGTGTCTTGAATTTTCCGACGCGCACGGCAAACCCGTCATGTAACTTCATATCAGCCCAGGCTTGCTGCAGCAGCCCTCCCCCGGACGCAGCGGCATTTATGGAGAGGTTATAGGTGATGAAACCGAATGCACGTCCGGTGAAACCTAACACGGCGTAGGGAATCGAAAAACCGGTGTTATGCACGTGATCCTGGTTATATGCGGGGTCGAGACCTTCACTGTCATAATAGTTGAAATCTACGGCGGTCTGCACCATAAGATAAGGTTTGAATTCAAACTTTTTGTTGGTGCTTTCCCATACGAATCCCTTTCTTCCGGCAAAGGATATGACGCCGTTTTCAGTGTCGGCATCATATTGTGCGTCGGCAGGGAGCGAGAGGAGGGAGATCAGTATTAAGGTGAGTAATTTTTTCATGTGCTTGATGTGTGACGTGTGTTCTATTGATCAGATTGGTTTTGATTAGAGCGACTGCAGGAAACGGACGAGGGCATCCCGTTCGGTTTTGGTCATGTTTTTAAAAAGGTTCCTGGAGGCCTCGCCTTCGCCCCCGTGCCACATGATCGCCTCCACAAAGTTGCGGGCGCGGCCGTCGTGAAGGAAATATGTGTGACCGTTCACTTTCTCCTGAAGTCCTATTCCCCAGAGAGGGGTTGTGCGCCATTCATTTCCCATCGCCAGTCCGGAGGGATAGTTGTCGTTAAGACCGACTCCCATAATCTCCGAGCCCATGTCGTGAAGGAGAAAGTCGCTGTAAGGATGGATTGTCTGGCCGCCGAGCCAGGGGAGGCGGGTGCCGTTGAGCAATGTTGAGCCACGACTGCGGGTGTGAAGCGTAGTGACATGGCAGAGGTGGCATTTGGCCTCATAGAATTTCTGTTCACCCATCTGCACAATCGGGTCGTTGACGTCACGGCGTGCCGGCACCCCGAGACATTGCATGTAGAGGTCAACATTCTCCATGTCTTCAGTGGAGACATCAAGCTGGTCATAGAGCAGTCCCATCATGGAGCCTTCGGCCATCTGGATCTGGCCTTCGCATATCTCTTCAGGATAGCGGCTGTTGGTCACGCCCATGTCGCTTGAGAAGCCCAGTTCAACTGTGAGATCGGCATGTTGCGCCTTATTGCCGGATACTCCCAAGCTCATCACGCCTCGCTCAGAGATGTAATTGCAGCGTCCTGAAATTCCGTATTCAGGATAATTGCTCTTTTTTGCAAGGGCTTCTATCTCGAGTGGGTCAAGCGACATGATCTGCCCCATGCCGACATGCCGGAGCGGAATACGGACGGTGCAGAAGAGATCTTCGGCTGGTATGTCGTCAAGATACCAATCGGTAATCGTATATGTGGGCTTCGCCAACTCATAGGTTTCCCCGTCAGGGAAAGAGAATGTCTGATAGTCCCATTCCACATGAAATTTTCCTTCCGGCTCCACTCCGTAGATTGCCTGGTCATGTATCACACGCCCGTAGCCCTGGAAAAAGGCACCGTTCTTACGGGTTACATAGACGAGGGCTGAGGAGAATCCGTATGGTCCCGAACCATGATCGGCCCATCCGGCCGGTTTTGTGCGCCCGGCGTTGCTGTGGCAGCTTCCGCATGAATATCCGGCATAGACCGGCCCGAGTCCACCGCCATAGCCGTTGGACGAGGTGCGCATATCATCATACAGACGGTCGCCCCGGTTGAATCGTGTGGTGTAGTCCCCGCTCACCCAATCGGCGGGGCTATCATAAGCTTTCGATGAGTTGACGAAAATGGACGATGTCCCTGCCGACAGTCCATAGCCGGCAGGAACTTCCACGTCAAGCACATCGAGACCATCCTCTACGCATGACGAGAGGATGGTGGCGAAGAATATGGGTAGGAAATATAGTCTGTTCATCAGTTGTTTACTTTGCGGGGCTGTCCATCCTTGAAGAGAAGGAACTCCAAAGTGTGGAAACCACGAATATTCTGGGCTGCTTCAACTTTGTTATCGTCATCGCCGTCACCCCACTCAAGGTCGGAGAAATTGCCGCTGTTAAGATGGTTCACAATCATATCCTGGTCGAGGGGCCAGCTGTCCATGTTGGGATCGAGACCGAGATTGTCGACCGGGCCGAAAAGGAATGCCTCACTTTTTTCCCAGGGCTCGCGGGCCGATAGCCAGGAATTGCATGCACTCTCAAAAGCCGCGTCATTACGTTTTGAGGCAAGCTCCTTGACCGCATTTAGCATCGCTGCGTTGCGGTCTTTGAGCTCTGAATAGGTGGGCAGCACAACTGCGTCTACGTAATTCTCCACGATTTTCTGAAGTTGTCCGTCGAAAGAAGCGTCAAGATTAAGGAAGAAGGGGGTGAGCTGATTGGTGATAAGCTGCTCGAGATCGGCGCATGCATTCATGGCGTTGACAGCCTCACGGGAATTGATATTGTTGCGGAAAGGCTGCGGAATATCGAGGATAGCCTTAGCTGCTGCGTCGATGGCTGCTACGACTGCCGCGTCAAGGTCAGGATTCTCTGCCTTTACGAGAGCTGACATTGAATTGCCGTTCACTTTGTTGTCGCGTGAACCGTAGTAGGAATTACGGATTGAGTAGATGTTGTTGGAATAGTCTTCACGAGAGTGCCAGCTATACCATGATTCCACTGCGTAGAGGCCTTCCTCATTGCGTCCGGCGATGAAAAGGTTGTAAGGATCACCGATCTTTGCCTCCCCCACCTCATTGGCGATGTCGGCACAACCACCGAGAATCTCCTCGATGCATTCGAGATAGCTTTTGTAGATGCCGGATGCCGATGGATTTTTGAAAGACTTTGCAAAAGCTTCACCACCGTCGTAGGCCACGGCCCATGAGTTGTAGAGATCTTCTGAGTCGCGTGCAAGAAGTTCAGCCACCTTCACGGAATAGTTGTGCCAGCTGTCGGCGTTCTTTGCCGAGTAGTCAAGGTCTTTTGACTCTACCACCGTTGGCTCATTGCCGGAGTTGCCGGGTTCGTCATTGTTGTCGCTGCATGAACTGAAAGCCACTGCTGCAAAGAGCATTGTGCCGCACATAAGGACGGAATTTTTGAGTAAAGATGTTAAATTTTTCATTATGTATTGTTGTTATTGATTTTTATCGTTTGAAGAACCAGCCGATGTAGGCGATGCCGATTGAAAATTCATTCTCACTGTTGTAAGGGCCTTTGCCGAACACTTTCGATGTGCCGATCTGGCGCATTGAATAATCGGCTTTCACCACAATATTGGGGAGGGGAAACCAATCAAGTCCGACCATCCATTTGCTGACCTCAAGACGCTTGTCGGCGGTATAAGGCTTTTCCACCACTTTCTGGGGATTGAAATATTCATATCTGGCGAAAGGAATGAGCGTTGGGCATCCGGCGATGCTGAACACATTGCCGAAATTGAAACCAATCTCCGCCCCGTAGCTGAGGGTATTCTTTGCCACAGGCGTCAGGCGGCTGTAGGGCGACGCACCCGGAAGACGGTTGTTGCGCTCGTTGACAGCTTTGCTGTTGCCCAGATGACCGTAAGTGAGATCGGCACGGGCGGTAAGATAGCGGTTGCGGTATTGTGCATCCCATGTTATGATCTCAACCGGGATCTTGCCATATGAAGAGTAAGTCTGTGATTTGTCGGAATTGGCTCCGGTGTTGGGACAATAATAGAATGACACGCCTGTCCTGAGCCCGGGCACTCCACGCCAGTCAAGACGGGCCACATATGCCGGGCAAGTGAAATTATCCGTCTCGAAGAATCCCTGTTTACCGGAGGCTACCCACGTGTCGCGGTCGAAGCCGTTGGCGTTGAGACCGGTTACTATCATAGCCTGATAGTCAAACACCCCATAGTTGCTGCCGAATGTGCCGAAGAGGGTGAGTCCGGTTTCGTGCCATGTGGAGGGCATGATTACAGTTTGGCTTTCCGGACGAGTGGTGCCGAAGAAATTGATAGGCTCGTGGTGGGCATTGGTCAGTCCGACAGGGATCACCTGATGACCCACCCGCACGTTGAATGCCGGGCAGATGAGGCGCGTGATGTGTAGCTGTTCAAGCGCCACTTCCCCACCCTTTTCAATTTCAGTCTCATATTCTCCGTTTTCGTTGTTTTCGAGTTCTACGGCTGTGCCTGTTCCTCCTGCTTCAAATTCTATTTCGGCTCCGAGAATCCATTTGGGAGTAAACTTATAATCAAAACCGATTGTGAAGCGTGGAATGGCTATGGTGTTACGGTGTTCTTTGTTTGAACCCTCTTTCTGGAAACGGTTGATTCCGTAATCTTTGAAAGAGGCTACGGCTTCGCCGTAGCTGCCGAACCGGAACTTGTTGTAGCCTGTTGTGTCAGCCAATTGCTGGCCTGACATCGTGACATTGGCTGATGCGATTGAAATTACCGCTGCTGCGGCTGTAAACTTGATGTGCTTGAGGATCATTTCTATGACGGTTGATTTGACGATGCAAAATTACAACCGTCCTGCCGTCTCCGAAATACACACAAATTGGTAAAATCTTCCCCGCCCGATACCTATTCTGTGGTAAAGCCGGTCCCCTCGGCCGACAGGCGGCGCATGAAGGTTTCGGTTGGTTCCGAAATGTTGAGTTTGCGCCGGATATTGTATTTGATGCAGTCCACTGTCCTGACTGACCGATTGGTGACTGAGGCTATTTCCTTAGTAGTCATTCCGGTAAGCATATATGCGCACATGCGCACTTCCGCGTTGGTAAGTTCAGGACATACTTTGAAGAGATTGTCGAAAAAACGTTGGTTTACCTCCTCGAAATATACTTTAAACATTTCCCATACGTTTTCCTGCCCGTCGAGCACACGCAGCGACTTCTTGATATCGGCCACGATATCTTCTTTCGACAGCGAAGAGTTGTTGATGGTGCTTTCGATATTGCTGAGTTCCTCATTGAGGCATTTCATGTGCATGGTCATGGAAGAGAGCTGCCTGCTACGTTCGCCGAGAGATTCTGCTGTCTGTTGCGACTGCTTCAGGTTTTGCTGCTCGTATAGGCTTAAAGTTTCGGAGAGGCTTTTTACTTCGTCTGTAGTCCGCTTTTTACGCAAATATATGAGAATAACTGCAATGACGGCCCCTATAAATGCCATTGCCAGTATTATGATCACTATGATGAGACGGGATACTTTCTCTGACAGAATCATATTGACTGAGTCGCGGTCAGTTCCCTCATATTTCTCTGCCAAATTTTGGAGATATAGTTTTCTGCGCTGCTGATTTAGGGAATCAGTAAAGAGATAACTCTTTTTCAGGTAATCAAGGGCTGCCGGGTAGTCTCCATTGGCTTCCGCTACTGCATATTGGGTGTAGTAGACTTTCCCTTCCCAGGGAGTTCCTTCAAGAATTTTTAATGCGTCATGTTGCGACTCGAGCAATCTTTTTGCCTCCGCGATGTCGCCACGGGAAAGCAACAGGTGGGAATAATTTAAAGCTGCCACCAAACGGTCCGGATGATAATCATCCACAGACAATAGCTCCTTGTAGTATTTTTCTGCCATATCGAGTTCATCCATATCATGATAAATCAAAGCCATATTTAAGGCACTGATTCCTTCATCCTCATACTTACTGAGCAACTGACGTGACAGACTGCCTTCCTTAAAGGCAGTGGGGTAATCTTTTTCTTCCAGGGCGGCCGAAGATTTGCTGAAATGCAGATTCCCTAAAGTAATTTCTTTCAGATAGGCCGGTGCATCTGTTTCCTTGAATATATCATATTTCTTTTCGGCGCGTTCGAGATATATTTTAAGTTGGGCCGGGGGATAATCAAATATGTGCGACAGAAGCCTATTGGCCTCCACGTCATAATATAGGAGGGAATCGGGTTTCTTTGTGGCGGTAATGCTGTAGGCGTTTTTAACCGCTTCCTCATCATTTTGCAGATAAAACTGTATGGCGGCATAATGGATGCCATGCTTAAGCATTAAGCGTAAGGAATCTTTTGGAATCCTGCCTTTAAGCTCCATATAGGAGTCGAGAGCTTTCTGATATTGTCCCATCTCTTCATATAAACTGCCCTGTTCCAGATGGAGACGCAGGTTGGTTTTATTGCAAGCGATAATGGAGTCGTAATATGCAATTCTCTTTTGCGGGGCAATTTTTTTATTGCGTGCCTGTTCCAAATAGTAGGCCTGACGGATACTATCAGTGAAATCTACACACTTTCCTGTGAGGCTGAAGAGTATGGCGTAAATAAATAAAATGATTCTTAATCTCATCATTGTAGCGCAAAAAGTCAGTTTTTATGGTTTCAAAGATAACATTAAATTTTTTAATATCAAAATGCAGGTAGCCGGCCGCTCTGATTTTCTACCTATATGAGTAAAAATGATTGTCTGAAATTAAGATTTAAATATTTGTAATACAATGGTTAAAGTAAAAATAGGTAGTTTTTAATCCTACCTATTCAGGGAAATATGTAGTTTATAATAAAAAATTAGTTGCATCTGGCTTTTTGCTGACATAATTTTGCAACCGAAACCGGTTTAGCCGATGGTCCCCATAAATCGGTGAAGTTCAATTTAACGCGACTCCGGGACCGGTCGCCTTTAGATAACATATGAAGAAATATTTTCGCACTGTAACCACGCTATTGACTGTAGCCGTCACGCTGACAGCATCGGCCTATACCTACATGGTGCCTCCTAAAGTTGAGCCGATAAAGATAGGTAATGGTAAGATGAATGAAACGGTTGTAAAGATTCTGGAGAATGGTGAGGCAGTGGCTCCGGGTCAATATGGAAAGGTTGAAGCGGTGAAACGCGTGGCCACACGAGCCAACGATGATATGGTGAAGCTAACCTGTACGCTCGAGGGCTCTACCGATGGCCGTTATATGCCGGTTGCCCTCATAGCCATACATGAGGATATGGGTGCGGATACCGATGTAAACGGATCAGGCAGTTCAGCCACTCTTGAAATCCCTGCCGGCATCTATGATGTGATCGGTCTGTTCATGCATGTTCAGGATGGTGACGATTCCTACCGTAGCCCTGGCGTTGCGCTTGTAATAAGGGAAAATGTGGAGGTGACGGATGGAGTTGAACTGACCATAAGTGCAGATGAGGCCACCGTATTGACTAAATTTACTCAGGAAATGCCGAATGGTGGTGAAGTCTTGTTGCCTGAGGTGTTGGAATTTGATGAATACGGGGATGCCGTGATGAATGATGATGAGGATTCCTATAACATCGGGGCGATGTATATCAATTCCTCCTATATCAATAAAGACGGCAGTTCGCTAACATTTGAGAATATGGCTACCTATCGCCTTTGGGATGGTACTTCATCTGAGCGGTTGAGCGATTTCTTGTGTAATCCCTTGTCAGACGAATGGACATTTGTTCAGCAGAGATTCTCCGGCGCTTGTTTTGATTTCCCGTTTTATGCCGTCATGTCTACAACCCAGAATAAAGGCTCTGTGAAGGCAAGAGGTTATGAGTTTACCTCCTACAGAGATCTGCTCCATGCCCACACCCCACTTGCTGACGCCATGACTGAAAGCTGGGGCATCGGGCGAATAATGAAAATCCTTGTTAACGGGAGAATGCTTGGTGGTACCACTTATAAAACCGGCATGGGTGGCCCCGAACTCGAATATCCTAATTGGAATGTATATGGTCCTGACTCTTCTTCTTCCGATGATGTCTGGGTATCCCCTCTCTTTTACTCATACATGTGGGATATAAATGAAATCGTTGGAAATGATTTCGTTCAGGGATGTATTGCCGATCCTCCAATGTATTTTGACAATGGTGTGGCTAAATTTGCCCTTAATGGTGGGGAGTTATATGATGTTGATTCCAACTATGACATCACTCCCTATCTTTGTCGCCCCGACAACGAGCCTGCGATATATGCTCCCGGCCACCCGCTTTTCTCCTATGATGCGGCAGATATGTCATCAGCTTTTGGTGATAGCTATCCGTTCCTGACCACCATGAATTATGATATGTCGGTATTTGGTGACACAGATGTGCCTTGTATCAACACTAAGGTATGGTCATTGGCTCAGAAAGGTGAAACAAGATATTCGGATCTTGTGAACATGAAGATTGACTATTACTTTAATGGCGAGAAAGTATTGGAAAATGTGAATCCTAAACGCATCTACGGCACCCTCTCCAGCTATGTCAATGCACATCCTGAGACAGGCGAATGGAAAATGGAGATCACAAATAAGAATCATAGAGTCTGGATTGGTGGTGATGATGAACTTGAAGGTGTCAACAAAGCAGAAATATATTACGACACACAGAAAGAGGATAATGTGCCTCCGACAGTGAGGATGATTCAGATGCGTGACCATCAGGATGAGATAACCGAGAGATTCAGCGAGGCTAAAAACGGCACTGTTTACATCGCTGCAGCCGACTTTGAATATGTGCCTGACTTTATATACTACGATAGTTGGAGTATTCCTCATGAAGTGGAGCTGGCAGTTGAATACAGTCCTTACGGAACCGATTGGTTTGCCCCATTGGAAGTGAATGAAATGGCCGATATGTTTGCTGAGGTCGGTTTGGGTCATGTTTACTCCATCCCTCTGGCAGGCGCGACCCAGACATCTCCCAACGGTTGGTTTGATCTCCGTGTCACGGTTACTGACAAGGCCGGCAACTATCAGCAGCAGGTTATTTCGCCCGCGTTTAAGATTGTTGAACTTTCCGGCGTAGCCATGATTGGCGAGGATGCATCTCAGATTTATACTGAAGGCAACAATATCATTGCCCCTGAGAATGCCAAAGTGTTCAGTTCTAACGGTATGCCATCACATAGACAGAATCTCCAGCCCGGAGTATATATCGTCCGCACCAATGATACAGTCCGTAAGGTAGTCATCCGTTAAAACCAGCTATATAACCGTACATAAGATTGTTATAACTGGCCATACGGATAGGCATATCCCTACTACCCGATAGACATATTCCTATAGATAACTAAAGGAGTCCGAATAAAGCGGACTCCTTTTTACAACTATTTCTTCTTCAACAGAAATTAATAGGATAATGTGTGCAGATTATACCATTATGATGATTGTTTATTTCTGAGAAGGAATGTTATGTGACCAGTATTTATTATTTATGGATAGTGGATTTGTTAACGAAGAATACCCCAATGAATATAAGAAGTATTGCCAGACCCCCTTAAGCAGGCTGAAAGTACCGACCCCCATCACTACAGAAGCTACGGTGGCTGCTACAGGTTGAAAATAGGCATACATTGAGACAGCAGTTGGAGATAGATATTTTTGTGCGAAAGGAATTGCGAGATAACTCAGGAATGTGGCAAAACAAATAATATATGCCACTTCAAGACACGTATTAATAGATAAACATGTAAAGTCAATACTTAGAATAGACGGTATACAGAATGGTACATACATTACTGACGATATAATAAACATCCATTTCATTAGAGTAAATGGTGAGTAGTGAGTGATGAAATTTTTGAAAGCGACATAATAGCAGGCAGCGCAAAGCTGTGCTGTGAAGCATAGAGAGTCACCTAATATTGGATTTAGAGCAATGCTTTCCGCTTGTGAGCCTAACACAAGTATGAGTACCCCTGTGATACCAATTGCCACTCCCGACCCTTTCGTACCTGTGATTGGAAAACGAAGGAATATGGCTGCCAGTAACATTGTAAGTACCGGGGTTAAGGCACTCATCACTGATGCATCAACCGGATTTGTGAAACCCACTCCGATTATGTATAGGCCTTGATTGGCGCTAATCATTAGTAGGGAGCAGATTATTATTTTTCCCCAATCTTTTTTCTTGACTTTTTGGTTGAAATGTGCATTATTAGGAAAGCATATGGAAACTATGGCGAAGAGTAAGCCGCCACCAAGAATCCTTATACCAGACAAAGCTAATGGTGGAATATTACCACTAAGCAGTATAGACTTGGAAACGGGTGCCATAAGGGCCCATGATAAATTGGCAAATAGAATAGCTATGTGGGCCTGCCATATACTCTTACTTTGGGACATAGTTTTCATAATTATTTTACCATAGAATGAGTTATGGAATTAAGGTTTATTTATCAAATATGCAGTTAAAATAATAGATACTTTAAAATATATACATCAAGTATTAGGGTGGGTCAGAATGCTGACTCACCCCAATACCATGCTGACTCGACATGGATATAAGCAATAAATGCACTGGTTGAGATTATCTATTATTGATAATTTAATGAGAGTGTAATATATTCATGGTTTTATTGAGTCACTAATTCTTTTTTAACTGATCCGTCGGAATAAACCACAATATTTAATCCATTTACAGGTGAGGCTAATTTTATGCCTGCCACATTATAGCGAGCTACTTCAATTATGTTCGTATCAATTGGTATTGCATGGCTGTCAGTAGTTTTCAGTATACCATAATAATACGTGTCTGTATAACTGCGAGTTTTATTCCATTCTGTGCTACCAGCAGAATAGTCTGAATTTACACCATCTGTAGCAGAGTTAATTTTGTAATAATAGAAATTTTCACGCTTGTTGTAGTCGTGCCAAAACAAGATGTTGCCTTCCATTAAAACAGATGTATCGTAATCAATAGAATAAAAATTGGTCTGATATTCCTCTCCATCTTCGGAGAACACAGAGTTCACACTACCTGACATAACAGGGTATTCTCCAGTCCATGTGAAAGTATCACGACAATTTAATATCCATGTGTCATCTGTATCAAAACCTGCCCCTATCCAGTGTATACCTTCCGAAGGAGTATCCAACTGTAAGGATGGATCAAAATCATTAGGGAAATTAAACTGTTCTTTCACTTGTCCATAGCGTGAACCATCCTCATTGAAGCCATAAAATTCTCCACCGAGATAGTTATTATAGGCATCCATGTGACGCACATCCTCGCTCATTGGTGTTCGCTCTCCATTGGGGTACCCATACCCTATGTAATAGTAACCGGATCCCCACTTATTGAAACGTTCAATAGATTCATTCCATGGCATTGGTGGCTGGTCTGCTGCTAAAAGTAAATTGAGTATCTTATGACTCTCAAGATTGCCTTCGCCCAAATCTGTATAGTCATCTGTGAAAACAATAATTAATTTTTGTTCCCCATCTGAATTTACATTATATACATTTTGATGAATAAGATGATCAGCATCATCATAGGTGTTTTCTGCATATTGATTTACATAAACTTGATTGTATGGACCCCATGAATCGCTTCCACTCCAGTCTTGCTTAGCACGGTTCCAGTATACTGATTCATCTTTAACGCAAAGGTCACGGTCATTATAAGTATAAGTGGTCTGTTGGAAATTAAACCAGTTATCGTTTTCCCATACAAAACCTTTTATAAGAGCATCTTTACCCGTGGGAGTATAATAATATTCCTCACAGTTACCACTCATTATAGAGCCTTCCCAGGCATTGGTCATTTCGTCCCAAACATAATAGAAATAAGAGGTCTGACGACTTGACTCATCCCAGGTGGCAGTTGTTTTGCTTACGTTTACCCATTCTTGCACACTTGGATCAAAGAACTGGAATATCTGAAGTGTGGGATTACCATTACCATCGTATGCATACTCGCCTCTCTGAACCGGCACAAAATCATCCTCATCAAAAAAGTAGAATGTTTCTGAAGTATAGTTAGGAGTATCGTCACTATAAGAATATTCATATTTGAAGTCTTCTCCATGATATTCGTAGTTTGTAGAAGCCTTAAGGATGATACGGTCCAATTCATCATATGCATATTCATGTGTGCTGAATAGAATCCATTCCCCTGGTTGCTGCCCAGGAAGATAGCTATTGCATATGGTAGGGAGACCGTTGGCATTATATTGGAAACTCTGTTTACTCAATGGTGTTCCAGCCAAATTGACACGAACGATAGAGTCAACACACTCTTGTCCATTATAGGAACGTGTTTTCGACATGGTAGCAAAGGGATCGGAGTGACCAACCGATTTATTGTCATACCCTGAAATGACAGGAAGAACACGGTTCTCAACCGTACGAGGTTTCATATCGACGATCGTAGGTTTTACCTCTCGATGTGGAATTTCTGCGACTGAAAGCCGACTCTCTGATAAGGTCTTGCCATTAATTACCGATGTTGAAACGGTGACTATGGCTAAAACCGGGAATAAAGATTTAAGATTCATAATTAGAGTTAATAATGGTTTTTCAGATTTGAGGAAATTAGTTAGCAACGTTACTATTACGCTGCAAAATTACGACCCTTTAATAATATGCTCAAATCATTTTACCCCAAATGGTTGGTAAATTCGCTTCATATATTATTATGATGTAAATTTACCAACCGTTTGACCCATTATTACCAAAAGCACGTTGAAAGTTATCGCTGCTCGAATAGATTTTGAGGATACTCACCGTTTGCGTGCAGCTCAGAGAATTTGGCTACAACACCGGGACGATCTTCAGCATACGTCACACCAAACCATCGAGAGTCTGTGTCAAGCACCTTAATTGTGGCCTCACCAGACTTTATCAACGCGTCAGCTACATCGGGTATCACTTGCTCTGCTTTCGGTGTATTTAACTCCTTTTCAAGAAACTTCACAAATTCACGTTCTGCAAACTCAAAATAGTCAGGAGTAAACCCCCACATATTCATAGAGACTGGAGTGTTAGGATTCAATTTCTGCTCCTTACCATCTTCATCAGTGAATACAATCTCATGATCAGGATTGTAAGCAATAGATTTACGTTCCACTACTGATGTAAGCAATCCGTTTTTATTTTCACAAACACCTCGCGACACACTGCCGTTTTCAGTCATGGTGTTCCCCACACGGAATCCAACCATAGCATAATCACCCTTTCTGTCGCGCAGACGCATTAGCTCTTGAGCAATCACCTCAAACGAGTTCCTACCATAGAAGTCATCAGCATTGATGACTGCAAAAGGTTCCTTGATAGTATCTTTTGCCATAAGCACTGCATGTGCCGGTCCCCAAGGCTTGGTGCGTTCTGCCGGGCAATTAAATCCATTTGGAAGTTTATCCACAGATTGAAAAACAACCTCCACCGGGATATGCCCCTCATACTTTGAGAGGATCTTGTCGCGGAAATCCTGTTCAAAATCCTTACGGATAACAAACACCACTTTCCCAAAACCAGCTCGGATAGCATCATATATGGAATAATCCATAATTGTCTCTCCACTTGGTCCGAGAGGGTCCAATTGTTTCAATCCTCCATAACGGCTGCCCATCCCGGCCGCTAATACGAATAATGTTGGTTTCATAGTCTTATTGCTTTCTATTTCTGAAATTTATTCCGATAATTTATGTGCGCCGTCGCTGATGACTACGGGATAAACCTTAGGTTCATGACCATATTTTGCTGCGAAATCCTTTTTTGCTTTGGCAACGAAAGCATCACGCAGATCCTTTTTAACGAGGTTTATGGTACATCCTCCAAAACCTCCACCCATTATTCTGGAGCCGGTGACGCCACATTCACGGGCAATGTCATTTAGGAAGTCAAGTTCCTCACAACTTACCTCGTAATCCTCTGAAAGACCAATATGAGTTTCATACATCTTTTTCCCTACAGTCTCATAGTCGCCTGCATTTAGTGCGTCGCAAACTGCGAGCACCCGGTCTTTTTCCTCAATGACGAACTTCGCGCGGAAATAATCTTCAGCCGTGATATCCGTCCGTATTGCCTTCAGCATTGGAATTGTTGCATCTCGGAGCGTTTCCAATCCGAGACGTTTTGCCACGCGTTCACAGGAAGCACGGCGTTTATTGTAAGGAGAGTCGGCAAGTTCATGTTTGACGCGGGAGTCAATTAAAACCAACTCATAATCTTCCGGAGCAAAAGGGAAATACTCGAATTCCATTGAACGGCAGTCAAGTCGTATCAGTTTGCCCTTTTGCCCCATGACGGATGCAAACTGATCCATGATGCCACAGTTGACTCCACAGTAGTTGTGTTCTGTGCTTTGTCCGATACGAGCAAGCTCAAACTTGTCGATGGTGTTTTCATTGAACAGGTCATTGAGAGCGAAAGGGAAGCAGCTTTCAAGTGCGGCCGAAGAGCTGAGACCTGCGCCTAAAGGTACGTTTCCTGCGAAAACAGCATCGAAGCCTTTAACATTGCCACCTCTTTTCAGGATTTCACGACAGATACCGAAAATGTATCTTGCCCAAGACTCTGATGGCGCATCTTCTTCATTGAGGCCAAACTCAACGTATTCGTTGATGTCGATTGAGTACACACGAACCTTGTCACTGTCATTGGGAGCAATCGCTGCCATGATGACTTTATCAATTGCTCCGGGGAATACAAAGCCCCCATTGTAGTCTGTATGTTCACCAATAAGGTTGATTCTACCAGCTGATGCGTAGAATGACGGAACACGCTCAAATCGAGATGAAAATTCCGATAAAATCTTATTCTTCATATATTTAACTAATTTTGAGTTTCTTCGAAAAGGCACCGAAGCAGTGGAGGCTATTCCTTCGAAAGCCTCGATGCAGTCAGGAATTTGTATTATAGTAATCTTTTTTACCTGACAATTTATATTCTAATGTGATGATTTATCCGGAGTACTTAGTGTCTTCATTTACCTGTCGGGCAAATTCGTTGGGCATGACATTAAATTGCTTGAAAAACATCTTTGTGAAATAAGATTGTGAGCTTATTCCAATCTTTCGGGATATCTCTCCTAATGTGTACCCTCCGGTTTTAATCAATTCTGCAGCGGTCTTAAGTCTGACAACCCTTATCAATTCACTCGGAGAGAGATTGAATACCGCTTTAACATGGCGCAACAGATTAGATCGGCTCATACACATCTTATCACCCAAGGACTCCACATTGAAGTTCTCGTCTTCCATATTCTCCTTGATGATTGCCAGAACTTTCTCCATAAACCTCTCGTCTTCCTTATTCACCGGAATATCTTCTGCCTGAAAGAAAGGCTTACGCGCAAATGCCTCACGCGCACGACGACGGTTTTCAAGAAGAGTAATAACCATTTCGCGAAGATACTTGATAGAGAATGGTTTCTCAATGTACGCCTCCGCTCCCAACTGAAGGCCTTTCACTTTGCTCTCCAGATCATTCTTGGCCGTGATAAAAACTACCGGGATATGAGACAGCTCAGGAGTTGCCTTAATCTGTCTGCATAACTCCAATCCGTCCATTTCAGGCATCATTATATCCGTAACTACCACGTCTATCGACTTCACAGCAAGAATTTCCAAGGCTTCCTTGCCATTGGCAGCCGATGTAATAAGAAAAGCCGAAGAAAGTCTGTCATTTAACATTGACCGTATCCCCTCATTATCCTCAACCAAGAGAACATGATACCCGTTAGCATTCAGTGGAGTCTGGTTACTGTCTTCCTCATAAACCACCGATGCCACATGGGTATCGGTCAACACCGGAGTAACAACCTGTGAAGATGACTTAAGCGGAAGCGATAATACAAACGTATTATCATTTGATGTAGTTGTCTCCAAATAAAGAGAGCCTCCAAGCAATCCGGCAAGAGAGCGCGATAACGGTAACCCTATCCCGACACCATTCTTCTGTTCTTGTGATTTATCAGTCTGATAAAATGTCTCAAAAATTCGCTCTTTATTGTCATCAGTAATCTTTTCTCCGTCGGAAACCACCCTTAATTGCAAAGTGTCGCCTGCCGCTGCCAATCCTACAGAAATTTTTGACTCAGCATATTTCAATGCGTTATTAAGGAGATTGCTGATAATCTTTGTGACCGCCTCCTTGTCAATCACACTTATTATGCTTTCTTTTGGAATCTGTCGCGTGAGAGTTTTATTGCGCAGAGATATTGCCGGCTCAAAACGATCAAGGGTGTAGTTGATAAGTTCAACAATATCCACTGCCTCCAGTTTTAGTTTTAACCTGCCAGCCTCAATTTTTTGAAAATCTAATAATTGAGAGGTTAGCTCAAGGAGACGGGCAGTGTTCTGGCGCGTCACTTTCAAATAGTGTTCCGAATCAGGATTACTCAAGCCATTCTCCTCCATAGCCTCCAAAGGAAGGTCAATAAGAGAAAGAGGAGTGCGTATCTCGTGAGCTATTTCAGTAAAGAAGTTTAGTTTCTGCCGATAAACCTCTTTCTCCTGGTTTGACGCGAAGATCTCCTGACGCTCCTGCAATCTCTTTAGTTCGCGTTTACGATAAAGAATAAATATCAGCACCACGAGCCCTATAGTCAATATCACGTAGACACCTATTGCCCATCCACTTGCCCACCAGGGAGATTTGATTATGAGCCTGATGCTATTAGTAGAGACCACTTCCCCACATTCCATTTTTACCTCAAGAGTGTAGGAGGAAGGAGGGAGATTAGTAAATGAGATTTTATTCCCCTCCATAGGTATCCAGTCCTTTTCACCCGGAAGGAGTCGATAATAGAATCTCTTTACGCCTTTCAATCCGATAGCATTTGGCACACCGATTGTAAGAGCAAATGTGTTTTCATCATGAGCAAGTTTTATTTCATCCGAATAAACTATGTTGCCCGTCAAATCCTCCGGAACGGCATGAGAGATTGAAGTGAATAAAATCGGATACTCATCTTGAAGATTAACCTTTTTATCGGGAACAAATTTTACAACCCCGTTTATGGTCCCAAAATAAAAAATGGAATCTCTAAGACAAACTGCCGAGTTGTAGGTAAACTCATTAGCCGGAAGCCCGTCAGTTTTTGTAAACACGGTAATAAGTCCTGAGTCAGGGTTAAAGCGAGTAAGGCCGTTGTTAGTGCCAAACCATAAATTACCGTTTTTATCCTCTAATACCTTATAGACTATATCATCGGGCATACCTTCCTTATGTCCGTATGTAGTAAAATCATCAGTAGCTTTATTGTATCTGCTAAGGCCTCCTCTGTCAGTTGAAATCCATATTCTCCCTTGGCTATCCTCCATAATCGAATTAATCGAGTTGGAGCGTAGAGAGTGATCCTGAGGGTGCGCCTCATCATAGATATACTTTTTGTATTGACCATCTTTGGGATTATATTTATAGAGCCCACTTCCCATGCTTCCTATCCAGATGTTGCCATCTGAATCCTCACACATTGAAAAAATCCAATTGTAACCTGTGGCATCTACACGAGTAAAATCCACTTCCCCCGGCTCCCGACGATAGAGGGCATACCCAAGTCCAATCCACTCAGATCCTTTTGAATCCAAAAGATAGGCATAGACCGTATTCTCAGTTGAAAGTTGACGTGGAAGATATTGATAAGGCTGCCTCCCCTTTTCATAGGCGAGCAGACCACTCCTTTCAAGCCCGATAAGCACACAGCCATCAGTACGGGTCACGCACATGGTGGCTGATTTCACTGTCAGCTGAGACGGAGGCGTGATAAACGTATTGGCGTCAATATTACGGATGCTCACTCCGTTTGCTTCGCTGCCAATAATCAACTGCGTGAAATCGGGTGTGAATGCCATACCCCTTACTCTACGTGAATTAATATTATATGGCTCTATTGTGCAGAAGGTAACTCCATCTTTCGCAATATAGTTTACGCCGCCAAACATCGTGCCTGCCCACAGGTTCTTATTGTTGTCAGCATAAAGAGTGTAGAGAGTGTTATCAGAAATTGAATGAGGGTTGACCGGGTTGTTAATATATTGGTTCTGCTTTCCCGTATGCCGGTTTAATGAAAACAGACCTGCCTGGGTTCCTATCCATAACTCAACATCAATTAATTCTAAGCTCCGAAGATAAAGATCAGGAGCATGCAACCCTGGAAGAGGTTTAACTGCATAGCCTTCCTCCGGCAGCAATTCGTAAAGATCCGCATTCTCTGCGGCAACAATCAACCCTGAACCTCCATCAGGCAGAATACGGGCAAATTTCTTTTTACCCTGCGATGGAAAGTTAAAACTAACTTCCACCATCTCGTCATAACCTTTGTCATGACGGAATATCTTGCCGTTTGAACTGCAAGCCCATAGAGTGCCATCGGGAGTGACACAAAGATCATTGAAATAATCTTCCTTATATTGACTGCCTGCAGGCATCTCATATCTGCTGACTCCTTCCGATGATGTCCTAAATATACCCATGTCGGGAATCAGAACCCAAACATTCCCTTTGAAGTCACCTTCAATATCCTGTACCCAATTCAAAAAGCCATTCGTAAGTCCATCCCACTTGTCAACGTATGAAATATCATCAGTCTTAGGGTTATATACGTATACTCCACGGTCTGTGCCAATCCAAATCTGCCCGTCAGGATCTTCATATAGAGCTCCGATGTTATTATTTCCCTTTTGCCTGACAGCATCATAACACACGTATTTCTTGACAGAGGCTCCATCATACCTGTTGAGACCATTAGTTGTTCCTATCCACAAAAAACCGTCCTTATCACGTATTATAGCCTTAACATGATTGGCAGATAATCCTTCATCAATGCTGAGATGCGAGAAGATTTGGTCACATTCCTGCGCCATCCCAATGAAAGGACACACAAGAATGGTGAGTATTGCGCAGAATATGCTAACTATGTAATTATATTGATTTAAGGAATTGCTTTTCATTTCAAAATCTACATTGAACTAAAATGCAAAATTAACGAATTTTTTTGTCAAACAACTATTTATGTGCTTAGGTAGCCTCATTATTTCTATATTGTTTCGTCAAGCTGTATGCGTAACACTTTTACATCCTTTGACGGAATATCCAACTCAAAACCGGTCTTAACAGTCATTGGTTCATGTGCCCATAATTCATCGGCGTAATAGTTGGCATCTTCTAGGAGCCCAAGACGACTCAGTTCTATTTTTTTATTGATTGGCATATCCGAGAAGTTAAACAATGCCACATACATTATATTATCTATCTTATAATAAAACATATCTGCTGCGCTGTCTCCAATTCCATGTTCAACCGGTCGGAATGACTTACATCTCCTTGCCATTTCATTGATATCCGGATTAGTCGCAATTTTCAGCACCCTGTTTTTTGTTTCGTCTTTACCCGCCTGACTAAGATCATCACCCAGTATAAACAATCCTGTGATGGCCGACGATGTCAAACGGGCACGGTTTTCACCTTCGGTTACTCCTTCCATTACAATATGGTCGGCATCATTATAATGATACAATCGGTCAAGCCACCAGCCATAAGTAAGAGCGTTAAGGGTATATTCAGTATTCTTTATGTCTGCCCATGCGTCACAACCTATGCGTCGGCTATGGGCATAATTGGCAGGGAACAAGGGGGCAATCGACAGATTTATCCATAATCTGTTATCGATTATGGAATCAATAAAAGCCATGCCTTGATTATACGCCTGAACGCCTGTCATCACATTCTTATCATAGTGGGCATCTGCCTCGTAGGCACCGTGAGCCATAAAATCTATCTTTACAAAGTCATATCCCCATTCAATAAACTTGTTAAGTTGCTGCGAGATGCGCTCTTTTACAGCGGGATGTGTCGGGTCAAGCGCGTATGCACCGTCAAAGGTGAGGACTTCCCCGTTATGATATAGATAACAATCTTTATATTTGTACTTAAGGTTGTCTACAACTTGTTGGTCGGCGTTCTTAATCCAATCAGTAAACGGACACCAATAAATGCCTGCCTTTTGTCCGCGCGAGTGACATAGATGAGCATATTCAATGCGTTCCTCTTCGGTCATCCCACAATCCCAGAATGAATCAAGACCTACGCATACGGTCGCTTCATCATTCACAAAAGAATTTGTCTGCAGATGGGTGCTGAAGAATTCTGATGCCTGTGATGCATTCTCAAAATTTATGTTACTTTGGATTTTACCCCAACTATTCCAGCCAAAAGGCTTTGCACTCCATTGACAACGCTGTGGAGCAACCAGATTACACATATCGGCATAAGCCTCCATGCCATCGCGCCAGTCGGAGAAGTGACCGATTAATATTTTGGGCGATTTCACCTCATGGCCCTTAACTATTCCATGACTTCTGACATCTCTGGTGAATTCAGAGGTTATCCCCCCGAAGACTATGAGGGAATCGAGCGTGTTTTCAGTTTTAGAAATTGCTTTGACACCTGTCTTCCAGACATCGTGCTCTATAGATCCCACAACCAATCCGATGCGGGTATCACCGTTAAATACTGCTGCCACCTCGTAGCTTTGAGGTATGGCGTCGCCAAACGAGGTCAATGTATAGCGCACCCAAGCATCATTATCGTATGGCACAGAAAGGAAATGGTTGTCGGTGACATCAGAGGCTGTCACAGCCTCAGCCATATACACCGGCGCCATATAGTTTAACATAACCCCCTTAGGGGAACTCACTCTGAAGTCTGTCAGTATAAAGTCTTTTCCTTCATAAAGACTGACAGATTGAAGAACCGTAATACAATCTTTTTTACCTTTTATTCTTACCTCAATTCCTTTGCCAAACTTATCTTCAAGCGGTGATGACTCGGCTTTTATATCAGTCATTTCATCAAAGGAAATGACTGAATTATCTCTACCCCATTGTGCCACACTGTGGTTAATTATTATCTTACCGTTGTGAATAGCGGTAATTGCACCTTTATTCTCATCAACAGCTAACGACCATTCAGCAGTATTGAAACAGTTTTCTGCCATTGCCAAGCAGGGACAGAGACCAACAATACAGATGGCTACGGTCTGAAGGTAGATGTTTTTGATTTTGACATTCATGGGAGTAGTATGTATTTTTATTTTTGTATAGATCTCGGCGCAGCCACAGTAAACTGCGCCGAGACATAGAATCTGTTTTCAATCTTTATCTGTAACCTTTGTTCTGATCTTCAGGAGTCATGTCTTCGTTCTGTTCTATCTCCTCGTATGGGATTGGGTAACGAACATGATAGTCGGCTATAGTGCCGGAGCGCTTTGCCCACTTGTTGCGTGCTTTCACGTATTCTACAAACTTCCCTGTACGGATAAGATCAAAACGGCGCCAGCTTTCGCCAAACAGTTCACGCATGCGCTCATCGAGAATCTTAACTCGGAAGTCTTCTTTGCTCATTGTGTTCCATTTCTTATCTTCAGGGAGCTGGAAGCCCCACGCACGGTTTCTTACGTGATTCACTACCTCTATAGCATCTGAAGTGCGGTTGAGTTCGTTAAGACATTCAGCATAGCACAGTAGCACATCGGCATAGCGAAGCATCGGAATGTTCTTACCGGAATTCCACATATTATTTAATCCTAACCCGGAATGCTGGTCAGTGCGGAAATCCTCATATTTCTTGATATGGGGCTTGAGTTCGTCATGATCCTCCCCAAGATCTTCCCATGCCACGCAGTCAAGATTGGGAGTCTCACCATAATAAGAGAAATCATAACGTATTGATTCGTCGCGGCGGAGATCCCCCTCTTCCCAGATGCCACCGTCTTCAACATTGCTGTAGGCATACTCTGTCACCACTACATGGTCATAGCCTGCAAAATAGCAACCATCACTCCACCAGTTCTGAGCCACACGTGAGCCAATCTGAAACATTATCTTGTTCTGATTGGGGGTGTTGTTAAACTGTAGCTCGAAGATAGATTCTGCCGTATTCGGGGTATTATAGTCAAACAGGTCAGCAAAATCTACCAGAGAATAGCCCATTCCCATCACCTTCTCAAAACACTGAGCAGCTTTTGCAAAGTCACGCAGTCCTGTTTCCTCAGGCGCAGCCATGTATGCCTTGCCAAGCATAGCATATCCTGCGCCTGACGTAGCACGCCCGGGATCATTTGACTCAGGTGCATATTTTGCAGCCTTCTCCAAGTCGGCAATCACAAATCTCCATGTGTCGGTCAGGGATTGACGGCCATAACCTGTTTCTGCAACCTTGTCGAGATCAATCAAAGGAATCTCACCCCAGTAAGTCGCGAGTTCCAAATCCATGAATCCGCGTAAGAAGCATGCCTCGCCGAGAAGTTCGGCAGCTTTTGTTCCTGGTTCGATATTGTCACCGTCAAGAGCACGGATAATTTTGGCAGCAGCCGTAACCACCGGGAAACGGGCATTCCACTGGTCTTTTACTCTTCCGGTAAGTGAATTAAGATTGGCATCGTAATTGTCAAGACTGCCGTTCTCTCCGCCATCTTTCATCTGCAGGGCACCACGCTGAATCTCATCGGTACCGGTCCAGAGAAACCATGACTCATTATCTGCGCGTGTTTTGTCGCGCATATTGCTATAGATGCCTGTGAGATTTGATTCTATATAGGATAGATCGCTATAGATTTGTTCCTCAGTCAGCCCCATCTGGCTATCTTCTGTGAGGAAGTCGGAGCAGGAGCTCATTGCGCCAACCAATATTGCAGCGGCGATAAGTGATTTTATATTTGTTTTCATTGATGTCAAAATATTAGAAGGTTAGATTCAGACCAAATGTGAATGAACGGGTTGCGGGATAACCATAGTCGCCTGTCTCGGGATCAAACCCTTTATATTTAGTGATTGTGAAGAGGTTTGAGCCGGTGACATACACGCGGATATTATCAAAGTGGATAGTCTGCATCCATTTTTTTGGAAGGTTATAACTTAGCGTCAAAGTTGCCAAGCGTAGGTAGGAAGAGTTCTGGAGAGCGAAATCAGTATCCCAGGCATAATATGGGTTATAACCTGATGAAGTGTTGGTGATTGCTTTCGGGAAAGTTCCGTTAGGATTCTGTTCACTCCAGCGGTTTAACAGGTCGGTTGATGCCATTGATGTGCCTGTAGATGCCAATAATGATTCGTAATAATCACTTATTTTCTTACCACCGATAGAATAGTTGAAGATGGCATTGAGCATCAGTCCTTTCCATGAAAAATCGGTTGAGAAGCCGCCATATACTTTGGGATCCATGCAGCCGACAATCACACGGTCATTCTGGTCAACAACTTTGTCGCCATTCTGGTCTAAAGCAAAGAGATCACCTATTTCCACATTCTTGCCGTTATGGTTTATCCCCTCCCACTGTGCGCGGTTTGCCTCAGTCGCGATTCCACCGCATTTCAGAGTATAGATTGAGTTTAGAGACTCTCCAAGGAAAATGTTGCCTGTGCGTTCTGTGCCGTTAAGTATGCGCTCTACGCCGCCGTGTAGTTTATTCACTTTGTTGTGGTCAAGTGAAAGGTTGGCTGAGAGATTCCAAGTGAAGTCGGGAGTGTCAATCGGTGTGGCACTGAGGGTCATCTCAAAGCCTCGGTTGGTGACTGAGCCTATATTTTCCCATTCCTCGTTATAGCCTGTGGTCAGGGCGAGGGAGTGCTTCAAAAGCAGGTTGTCGTTGTTGATGAAGAATCCGTCGAGCGACAGACGAAGGCGGTTGTTAAGGAATGCCATATCAAGACCTATGTTTGTCTGTTTCTGTTTTTCCCATGTCAGTAATGGATTACCAAGCAAACCGCTGGTAGCGTAGGATGCAGCCCCGTTGCTTACAGAAGAGTAGTACATAGTGGCATATGCATAGTTCTCTATATCCTGATTGCCTACCACACCATACCCTACACGCAGCTTAAGGTTATCGAAAATATGTTGGTTTTCCATGAATTTCTCATTGGTTATAGCCCAGTTGGCAGAGAATGAAGGGAAGATACCCCATTTATGGCCGGGGCCAAATTTTGATGAACCGTCGTAACGGGCTGTCACCGTAAGGAAGTAACGCTGGTCATAATTATAGTTGGCTCTTACCAGATAAGACAGAAGTGAGGAGGCATAGAAGTTTGAGCCAATCACTTTCTTATCGTTTGCAGCCGCGCCACCAAGATCGTTATACCCAAGATCGTTTGACGCAAAGCGATCACCCTGTGCCTGAGTGTAATTAAAGGTGTTGCGTGAGGCTGAAGTGCCTATCAGGAAGTCAGTGTTATGTAGGTCAGCGAAAGTGCGACGGTAAGTTACGGTATTGTCCCACTGCCAAGAGAGCTTAGTCCAACGCTCGTGTTTTGCACGTGCATCGCCGTTATAATGACGTATAGCCTGCTGTACATAATCGGGAGTATACTCCAGCCAAGTCTGATTAGCCAAATCAATAGCGAAGGTCGAGCGAATATTAAGACCCTCGATAGGATTAAGGTTGATATAGTTTGAAGATATTAAACGGTCACGCACGCGCTTCTGTTGCACCTCAAGTGAGTTATAGGGGTTATAGTCATTGTTGTTTGCCTCAGTGTGAGAGCGATAATAGAGGGTGAGATAGTCATATGTATAACGCGTCTCAGGATTCCGATAGGGAGCGGGATTAAGCAGCGGGTTGGCGTTCATTGCCTGATTGAATACTTCATCTACAGGCATCTTGTCGTCAGAACGTGAGAACTGGGTATTGGTGCCGATACGAAGCCAAGGCTTGATGTCGGAGTCTACGTTGACACGGCCTGAATAACGGTTGTGCTTTGTGCCGATTGTAATGCCTTTGATGCCGCTGTAGTTGAAACTTGCGAAAAGGTTATATTTATCGCCACCGTTGGAGAAACTGAGTGTGTGGCTCTGAGTCACACCTGTCTGCGTGAATCTGTCAAGCCAATCGTATGAATCACCTGACTGATAAGTGGCAAGTTCTTCGGCAGAAAATGCAGTGGTTGTGCCCAAAAGTGTGGTTTGAATGTATGCATTGCGGTCAGCTCCCGGATTAGAATGCATGTATCCGTTGGCAAAGGCATCAATGCGGAGATCTCCAAGTTGCCGGGCGTTCATTGTCTTGGGACGATGAGCTATGTGAGATGTCTGTACCCAACCGTCGTAAGTAACTTTGCCCTCACCTTTGCGACCTTTCTTTGTAGTGACAAGGATTACGCCGTTGGCACCGCGAGACCCGTAGATGGCAGTGGCGGAAGCATCCTTAAGCACCTGGATAGATTCTATATCGTTAGGATTGATTGAGTTGAATGAACCGAAATCTCCGTCCATCACAAGACCGTCGATGACGTATATCGGAGACGCCCCTGAATTTATGGTGTTTATACCACGTACCCTTACAGTGGCATCGTCACCCGGTTTAGCACTCGGAGTCACCATAAGACCTGCCATCTTGCCTTGCAACGCACCGGCAACGGTGGTAGACGGGGTTTCGTTTAGTTTTTCAGAATCAAGGTACCCTACTGAACCTGTAAGGTCAGCTTTCTTCATGGCGGCACCTACGACGATAACTTCGTCTAAGATTGATGAGTTTTCACTAAGAGAGATATTCATTTGTCCGTCAGCCGGGACTTTGAAGTCAGCTGAAGCATATCCCACATAAGACACCTGAAGAGTGCTTCCAACAGCCACCTTGAGGCTGAAATCACCATCTATGCCGGTTGCTGTGCCGTTGGAAGTCCCTTTTACAAGGATTGTAGCACCGATGAGTGGCTCCTGGGTAGCGGCATCAACCACGACACCGCTTACTGTGATCATATCCTGAGCAAAGGTCGGGCATACCGACAGCAATGCTATCAAAATGAATAAAGCTATCTTTTGCATAATATTTAGGTTGTTTGATTATAGTTATCAGATTTCTTGCAGATGAAGCACAGTGCTGTCAAAATTGTTACCTATGCCCAGGGAGATACCTTCATTCATAAGATAGTCACCGGGGAACACCTGTCCGTCGCCATAGAATGAGGGCCAGTCTTTCTTATTTAATTCCGTCACAAGATAATTCTTATCAGGGTCAAGTCCTTTCAGGCGGGTTTGGAAGAATGTTGTGCGGCCATGATATTTGAGGCTGTAGGCGAAGAAGACCGCTTCTTTCCCGTCTTTGGAAACATACTGATGAGAGGCCCATCCTGTGCCGTCTTCCGGATTTTTGAGGCGATAGAGGTCACCAAATTGAACAATGGGTCGTATCTTTTTATAAGATTCTATGGCTTTCTTTGCAAATGCCCATTCTTCCTCATTGAGATGCTTGGGTTGGAGTTCAAGTCCGAGGCGGCCTGCCATTGCAACGTCAAAACGGTATTTAAGGGGTGCCATCATCCCTGTCTGGTGGTTCGGACTTGTTGATACGTGAGAGGCAGTCGCTATGGCAGGATAAAAAAGATTAGTGCTGTTTTGGATTCGGATACGGTCAAGCGAGTTTGTATTGTCGCTGGTCCAGAACTCATCGTGATATTTAAGCGCCCCCATGTCAAGACGTGCCCCGCCTGAACTGCAGAGCTGAATCATCACATCCGGGTGAGCTTCGCGTATTCTGTCATACACCGAGTAAAGTCCGTTAGTGTAGTCAATCCAGAAATGAGACTGACGGTCAGCCGGAAGATATTCCGATCCAAAGTCGGTCACAAAACGGTTGGCATCCCATTTGATGTAGCTTATATCAGAACTGAGAGCAAGCACGTCGTCAAATGTCTTTACAATGAAATCCTGCACCTCCGGATTAGTGAGGTCGAGAATCCATTGCTGACGGATTTGCAATTTATCACGGTCACCACTCTTCACAATCCATTCCGGATGAGTCTCCGCAAGCTGGCTCTTCGGGTTGACCATCTCAGGTTCAATCCAGATTCCGAACTTTAAACCCTTGTTGACCGCATATTTTGCGAGGTGGTCAATTCCGTGAGGAAGTTTCTTGGTGTTGACCTGCCAGTCGCCGAGTCCTGCATGATCGGTGTTGCGGGCATACTCTCCGTTCCCAAACCAGCCATCGTCAAGCACAAACATCTCTACCCCGATCTTGGCAGCATCGTCAATCATGTCAGTTATGGTCTTCTCGTCAAAATTCATGTAGGCACCCTCCCAGCTGTTGAGGACAACGGGCCGCTCCTGATCAGCATGAGCAAGATTATGGTTGCGTATCCAGTCATGGAGATTACGGGAAACCTGCCCGCGTCCTCTGTCGCTGAATGTCCAGACCATGTCCGGGGTTGTCAGTGATTGTCCATTGTCAAGATAGTAGGTTGAGGCAAAGTCATTGACCCCCCCACAACATTCAGTCTGCCGCATTCATCTTGCTCGAAGGTCATTTTATAGTTGCCTGACCATGCAAGCGCTCCACCATATACATCTCCGGCATCTTCACATGCAGGCCCGTTGATCGACAGCAAGAAAGCGGGATTGGCTGTCTGAGTAGCTTGCACTCCCCTTTTTGACTCCACACTCTTTATTCCCGGCTGAAGTTGCTCTTCCACTAATTGCATTTCTGTGGCCCAGACTCCGTGAAAATGGGTCAGATAATATGAATCTGCATGAAGAGGAAGATAAGAGGAGGCAAGATTTTCAACCACAAGGTTTCCGTTTTCGTTGTTGGTAAGAGTTGAAGACTGGGTGATGACATTCTCCTTGTTGTATGCATTAAATGTCATCGTCAGGTTGATATCATATATGGGATCATTCAGCACTATCTCAGTGCGGGTGACGCCCTCTTCAGGTTGGCTCACTGAATGCGACACATATTTAAGGTGAGTGGTATGGGAGCCGTCAGCGTGTATTAATTTCAGGGCAGGGGAAATCATCACAAACCCTCCGTAAGCCGGGAATGCCTGAGGGGCGAAACCGGCACCGTTGTCAGGTTGCTCGCGATATTGCTTGGTCTGATATGGCTGTGCATTCTTGAATTTCTTGCCATAATAATTATGCACGAGATTGCCGTTATCGGCAACTGTCATCACCATCTCAGTGTCATCGGTTGACACTCTGATGAGAGGTTTCTCAGTGGCACCGGCTGCCATATAAGCTGTAGCGACCAGTGTGATCGGGAGGATTTTTTTCAGTGTCATATTTTGCATTTTTGATTTGAGTCTCATGGAACAATTGTTTGTCTTTTGACACTGCAAAATTACGCCACCTCCCCATGAATTTAAAATACATGTACACCAAATCTTTGGTAAATATGCACCAACGCACTAATCTTTAGCACTTTGAATCAAAATTACCAAACCTCTGACGCAATTTTACCAAGCATATTCGTTCATGTCATGCCGGAATTGTCGTCTCTTTACTTGAATGCGAAGTTAATTTTTGAATTTTACACTTCCCCCACAATTTTATTTAGAGGATTACATCAGGGGCACTCACCATAATACCACAAAATTAGTCATCAAAATTGAGGCTGTTAGGAATACCATAAAATTATTCATTTACTTGTAAGGCCTTGTCTATAAAATATAAAAACAGTAAGGTGTACCTTTCAGATTCTACTCTCTTTCTGATTCCGTCTCTTCCCAAAATGTCCCGCACCTTTCCAAAGGAAATGAATCCTCCAATTTCTTTAATTGCCATTCAATTTTCCACAGAGCCTCGTTAAATGTGAATGATGGATTGGCAACATCTTTTGGAAAAAGATTATCTCTTATAAGAGCATAGATAATATTATAGGTATCGTTTATGTCCGATCTATTTCTACTAAACTCTTTATTAAATGCTTCCTGTTTATCCCAATAAGCGAAAATCTCTTCATCAGTTTCGACATAGCCTTTAGGATAAACTTTTGGTTTCTCACTCTCATCTCGTTCCTTCTCAATTTCCACTCGCCATTCATTAAGTTCTATTGGGAATTTATGAAGAGTCTTGAATAAATCCAGAAGCATTGGATTCAACATTTTCCGATAATTTAATTCTTCTGCCTTCGCTTGCTGACACATGTTTTCTCCCAATTTGCGGAGTGAGTCGCCTATTTCAAATAGATTGCGTCTTATTGGATTTTTCATATTGATTCTCTTGTTCCATTTATAGTTTTGTCAATATCTCTTCTTTACAGACACTGCATAACGAGTCTTTTATTGCAAAATTCGGTTTCTTCTTAGCATCTTGCATAATGCAATGAGGATCATCCGCTTTACAGTGACCTTTGCTAAAATAGCCATGTGTGAATTCATGAGCCATCAATTTCCAAAGATCTTTCTTATCTTTTAGTCTTAAAGTAGAAACCACACAAGCATTAGATTTATGACCCAAATAAGATAAGCCCAAAACTCCGAAATCTTGAACTCCATGAACTGTACAAGAAATATCTGTTTCTGTCACTCCAATAGTAAACTCATTTTTGTTTTTTGTATCAAATGTTTAATTAGAGAATCAGCTCTAAATCTCCACCAATCCATATCTTCGTATGAATAATTAATATATGCATTATTTGGAGCTTTAGTAATTGAACAAAGTCTGATCTCATAATTATTCATTCCAATATCTTTTAAATATTGGTCGAATTGATCAATGGCTTGTTCTATATTATCAACATTATGATTAATTGGTTGAATATTGATAACAAGTTTCTGTCTAAATGGATTCTGGCATCCACAGAAACAAGACCCTATCAAGCCAACCACCATCACCATTTGAAATAGCCAAGTAAGTTTCTTCATCTGTTCTTTTTTTGTTGAGTAAATTATATTTTATTGAAATTTGCATTTAAATCTTCTTATTTTATTACTAATTGATAATCATTGAATTATATCCAATGAAGGATCTACGTAGATTATTTTCTTATCGCTTAGTGTAACTTCTGCGAAATCATGGTCTTTGGTGAAGTTTTTCCATTTTGTTGGCAATAGCTTGGAATAGTCATTAAGATTTATGCCATTTATATAGACTTGTCCTACTACGGGTTTCACATTTCCTTTCTTGCCATTGACAGAGAATGCATAATTACATATTGTAGCGAAAACCCTGGCATATCCTACACAATGCATTTTAGTGATTTTTCTATCGTCGAAGGTTTCGCATTTTGTCGAAAATGTAAGGAGCTTCTGAGTCTTGTCGTTGCAATAGACAACTATGTCATATTCGCTTTTACCTTTTGTTTCTTCTTTTATCTCTTTCTTGAATTCATTTGATAAATGCACTGGAGTATATGCGCGATAACTTGTCTTACGGAGAGTCAGCACCTCAGCACAAGTATATAATATGGTTGCTATAGTTAAGATTAACAATAGTATAGACCTTTTCATAATAGAACTTATTTATATGAGTAAAGCAGAAGTAATTTCTTTGATTTATGTGTCAATGAATTGATAGTCTCAAACGTTTCATTACCAACTACTAACTTCTCTTTCATCAACGTGAGAATCATAGAAAGTCAGAAGGTGCAACGACTAATTCATTAAGTGAGATCGCTCTCTTTTTTAAATAATCAAGAAATTCACCTACTTTGTAATCGCTAACCTTTCTTAGTTCGCAGAGTTTTATTCCATTATCGGAATAAATTTTATAAACCAATTCTGAACAGTACATTCGTTTATCCGTCCAACTGAAAGAAGTGTCATAACTTTT
>CAZQSD010000012.1:0-40143 GCA_964595885.1 uncultured Sangeribacter sp. | reverse complement strand
TTATATTAATACATTTATATATTATTGATTATAAATATTTAAAAAACATTAGATAATAATATTTCCAGACAAGCCGTTGAAAACTTTCATAAGACGCATTGAGCGCCATGATTTAGTGTAAATCATGGCGCTCCGGGGAGATTCTACCCACAACTTTTCACCTAAGGATTAGGCAAGGGTCTTCAATGAGAATCAGACTCAGGGTACATGTCAAAATCAAATTATAATTGTTTTAGAAGTTTACGGACATAGATACCGATATTGGTTTCATGCTTGTCAATACCTAATTTTTTACGAATCGCACTACTGATATTGACATGGCTGCGCTTTTTCATATAATCTCCTACCTCCTTTCCGTGAAGTCCGATGGCGTAAAGACATACATAATTAATCTCGCTCTCAGTAAGACCACGCTCCATGAAATATTGAATAAACCGAGGATGAGATGCTTGAAAAGCCAATCTTGTGGAATTCATAAACTCCTCAGTATTATTAATAAGCTCCTTTACCCACATATCGTATGGCTTACTATATTTATCATTTGAAGTAATATATTGTGCTAACAGTGAATTCAACATCTCAATTCGTATGCGGATTGCTTCCTGCACTTGCATGGGAATATCATCTTGAGCAACCAATAATTTTTTCAATTTCTGGCTCTCATCTTCAAGAACTTCAATGCGATGTGCCAAATTTTCTGCCTCCAAAGCTTTATTGTCTCTTTCAAGCAGAAGATTTTTATTTTCAAGTGATAAATTTTCTTTTTCCGCCTTTAAAATCTCATTTTCAAGATTAGTGGTCTTTGATTTTTGAATAATCAAATCTTTTTCGATCATCAGCTTGCTATTTTCAAGATCAGCAATTCTCACTTTTTGGAGAGCCACTTCAGTCTCAATCTTAAGTTTTTCATTTTCAATGTCAACAGTCTTTGCTTTTTGGATAGCCAACTCTTTTTCTTGTCTTAATTTTTCATTCTCTATCTCACTTAATCTCGCTCGCTTAAGAGCTAACTCACTCTCTTGCTTAAGTTTCTCATTCTCCAAATCAACTATTTTTATTTTCTGAAGAGCCAAATTTTTTTTATTTTTATTAGTTCGCACCAATAAGATTAGCATTATCATCACCATTATGAGGATAATAAGCCCCACAATACAACTCCAAATAATTTTCAACTTTTGCCGCTTATCAATCTCTACCCTCAATTCAAGCCCATGCTTCTCCTCTAAAGACTGCAGCTTTTACTCAAATTTAAAATAGTTAATGGAGTCTATATTTTGACTAAAATCTTCGTATGCAGATAGGGCTTCCTTATAATTACCCTGATCCTTATATACATAAACCAATATTGACTTGTATTTTAAATGATTAAACTTTCACCACTTTCCCTTACATGGTTTAGCACCTGCAGGGCCATGCGATTATTTCCCAATTCATTGTATGCCGATGCCAGATTCAAGGCAGTATTGGCATCATCCCAAAACTGATCTGCATTATTCTCAATCAATCTTTTCAAATCATCTTTGGAACCAAAGTTTTCAACATAGGCCAAGGTAAGCCCTAAGCGGCGCTGCCTTTGCGCATCATTGATTGAGTCAATTCCATTGCATAGGGTCATTATACTGTCAGCCAATTGCTTATCATCTTCTGTTATAGCCCCGTTTAAGGCATTAAGCAGACAATGAATCTCATAGTCCTTTTGTGATATTTTTCTGGAAATGTCAGCAGCCAATAAATTTCGGTTGACATAGCTCTTAAAATCATAAAACTCATCATATAAATAACTCTGCCCTACAAGCGCCCTAATAATTGTCAACGAGTCAGTGCAATCCTTTATGTTATCAGTACTTTTTACAAATGAATTCAAGGCCTTGTTGCGATCCCCTTGGTTCTGATATATGCGGCCTTGGTAGTAGTAGGTACGCAACTCCTCGTCGGGAGTTCCTTTCTTTAAATAATAGTCTATTGCCGGCTGAAGCACATCAAATGTAGTGGTGTCAATATAATTCTTGTCGAGGGCCATTGACATAAGGAGGGCATAGCGGGCACGCGTTCGCTTTGAATCAAGGGCTTACTTATCAATACTTTTAAGCAAATCAAACGCTGAATCGGGATATTGCTCCATCAATGATTCAGCTCTATTCAATAACAGTTGCTCATGCGACTCCGAACAGCAAGTCATGCACAAGCTTATTAGTATGCTTATTAATATGCAGGGGAGGATCCGGCGGGACCCTCCCTTATTTATTAGATTCATAAAGTCAGATTTATACCAGTTCTTCCTTGAGCTCTTCCTCAAGATCAACGGGGATATCTTTGTTGACATTGATGCACCCCCAGATGCCATACATGAAGAGGTAGCCCAGACAAGCCACAATCAGCCAGTAGCTTGGCATGTAGCCAACGCTGTTAGCAAACAACTGCTGGACCAATGGAATAACACCTCCACCGACAACCATCATCATAAAAATTCCGGATGCCTGAGCTGTGTATTTACCAAGTCCTTCAACAGCAAGATTGAAAATGGCCCCCCACATAACAGAAGTACAGAGACCGCAAAGCACAAGTAGGAATGCACTGATGGGCACGCTTGCCAATTCACCCATTGCACCGGAATAAATAAATCCGGGAACCCCGATAAGTGAATCCTTCGGGGCAAGAATAGCTGCTATGACAAGGAGAATGGCCATACCGGCTACGCTTACAAGCTGAGTGCGTGTAGACACCTTGCCGGAAATCGCAGAACTGAGAGTACGGCCTACAAGCATCAGGAACCAATATATGGCAACGATAGCACCGGCGATCGTCGAAGCGTCTCCAATCACACCTGCACCATTCTCACCTTGATCGGCAAGGTAGAAGTTGAGAGTGCCCGGAATACCGATTTCAATACCTACATAGATAAATATACCGATCACACCAAGCATTGTGTGGCGGAAGCTCCAGGGGCTATGTTCATATTTAGGTTTAGCCTGTCCGCTCTTAGCAAGATTGGGCTCGGGAATCGCCACAAAGGATATGATCACGAAAGCAAACGCGAACACACCCATAGCTATCCAGAGAAGCGGTGAGACATTAGCTATTGTGGTAGAGGGAGTAAGCGCACCAATCAGAGCACCCACAAAGAACGGTGTAAGAGTGCCTGAGAGTGAGTTGAGCGCACCGCCTGTCTGAAGCAGCTGGTTACCTTTGTTGCCACCGCCACCAAGAAGGTTAAGCATAGGATTAACCACAGTGTTTAGCATACACACGCAAAAACCGCAGATGAATGCACCAATCAGATAGACGATAAACATGCCGATGCCAGCTTCGCCAAGACCTGATAGCCACTGTACGAAAAGACCTACGATACCCACACCCATTGCCCAAAGGGCTGTCTTCTTATAACCGATCTTGACAAGAAGGTTTCCGGCAGGAATACCCATGAAAAGATAGGCAAGGAAGTTCATCATGTTGCCAAGCATTCCGAGGAAGCTGTTGCCCTGGAAAGTATTACCCCATATCGTGCCGATAGGAGCAGCGAGATTTGTAACAAAAGAGATCATCGCGAACATGAAAAACATAGCGATGATGGCCACCACATTTCCGTTGGTGCCTGCCACTGTGTTAGATTTAGTACTCATAGTGTTTTTGGAATTTATTAGATTATTGTATAACTCTCAGTATTGTCTGGCGCCGAAAATTGCTGATCCTATCCTGACAATATTCGCTCCTTCTTCCACAGCAATCTGCCAATCGCCGCTCATGCCCATCGACAGCATATCGAATCCACGAAGGCCAAGAGTCGCGTCATCGGCTATTTCACGGTAAACGGACGCGATCCTGCGGAAGTCTTCCCTGACCCGGTCAGTGTCATCGGTGTTTGAGGCCATTCCCATGATGCCACAGATGTGGGTGTTGGTGAGAGACTCAAACCTTTTTTCACGGAAAAACTCAAGCAACTCCTCCGGATAGAAACCGAACTTCGTCTCCTCCATAGCCACATGAAGCTGCATGAGCACCCTCGTGATCACTCCCGCCTTGCATGACTCAGCATCTATCAGCCTTAGCAATTTTTCTGAATCCACACTCTCGATCAACGCCACCTTGCCGATAAGCTGCTTCACTTTGTTGGTCTGCAGATGCCCGATAAAATGCCACCGGATATCTTGTGGAAGAATCTTCACCTTCTCCACCAGCTCCTGCACCCGACTTTCACCGAAGCAATGCTGCCCGGCCTCATAGGCCTCCATTATCATATCGGCAGGATGGAATTTTGACACTGCCACCAGTTCTACCCCGGACGGGATCTCCTCCCTTACTTTTATCAGATTTTCCTTTACGCTCATTTCGGTAGTTATTAGGCTTGCACAGTAGCAGTGGTCTCAATGTTTTTTTCTCCTGAAAGGTCAAGCGGATAGACATCCATCAGCATCGTCTCTGCCACAGAGGCAATCTCATAGTCAGACATCGTGCCCTTCATGCCCTCTTTAAACCTCTCCAGCGCACCCTCCAGATCGGAAGCCTGGGTAAGAATGAATGAGGAGGATTTTTTCTCTACCCCGCTTTTTTCATCAAGGGTAATGAAATTCACTTTTACCATGTAATATTTATCGGCGGAATCATCAAAGAAAATTTCGGATATTTTCGTTTTCTTTACTGCCGAAATGGAAAACTCTCCCGATATGAAAGGGGTGATTTCCTCGATTATGCGCGCCTCCGCTTCAGTGAAGGTCAGGGCATCAACAAGATATGGCTCATTGACCTTTTTTACCGAGCCGTTTTCCATCATCTTATCATAGCGCACTTTGCATTCAAACCATAATGCCATCTTAGTCCAAATTTATATACGGATAGTGTTTCTTTGTTATCAATACGCAAAGGTAATCATTTTTCAGCAAAAAGCCGACAAATATTTTAACTTTTCTATGCCTTGGAGTCAGCTGATATGTAGGAATCTTTAAATCCGAGGAAATAAAGCACTCCGTCAATCCCAATCGTAGAAATGCTCTGGCTTGCCTCGGCCTTTACCTTGGGTTTGGCATGGAAAGCAATGCCAAGTCCGGCTTCTGAAAGCATCGGAAGATCGTTGGCCCCATCGCCTACAGCAATGGTCTGCGCGATATTGATGTTCTCCACTTGCGCCAGAAGTCTCAGCAGTTCCTTCTTGCGTTTGCCGTCAACGATATCGCCTACATAATTGCCCGTAAGTTTACCATCAGGACCGACTTCAAGTTCATTGGCATAGACATAGTCAAAGTTATATTTCTGCTTAAGGTAATTGCCAAAATATGTAAAGCCGCCTGAAAGGATAGCTGTCTTATAGCCTGAACGTTTCAATACCTCCATCAGACGGTCAACCCCCTCCGTGATGGGAAGATTCTCCGCAATATCTTTCATGACGCTTACATCAAGCCCTTTGAGCAACGCCACCCTCCTTTTGAAACTTTCCTCGAAATCGATCTCTCCACGCATTGCCGATTCGGTGATAGCTCTCACCTTATCACCCACTCCCGCACGGTCGGCGAGTTCATCAATCACTTCCGTGCGTATCAAGGTTGAGTCCATATCAAAGCATATGAGCCGGCGGCTACGGCGGTAAATTGTGTCTTCCTGGAGAGAGATGTCATAGTTTAGCCTGCGGGAGAGTCCCATAAAATCTTCTTGCATCTTAACCCGGTCGACCGGCGTGCCCCTGACGGAAAACTCTATACATGCTTTGGCAGCAGGCTGCTTTTCTTCATCAAGCGGCATGCGTCCAGTGAGACGTGTTATGAAATCTATGTTCAGTCCCTGTTCGGTAATCACCTTTGATGTGGCGCAAATCTGCTCGGCAGTGATTTTCCTTCCCAGGATAGTAATTATATATCTGTTTTTTCCCTGACGCGCTACCCAGTCATTATATTCCTCTTCTGACACAATATTAAACGACACCTGCACCTTCAGCTTGGCTGTGGTAAACAACAGTTCTTTCAGAATGTCGCCACTGCGTCGGCTGTCGGTCATGAATAGAATCCCCATGGAAAGAGTGTGGTGAATATCCGCCTGACCGATGTCGAGCACTGTGGCGTCGTAGCGTGCCAGAATCTCCGTGATGGCGGCCGTCAGACCGCTTTGGTCGGCACCACTGATATTGACCAATATTAGCTCCCTATCCCCTTTTTCCTGATTTTGAGTTGCTACACTGTTAGTTGCCATTTCTTCTATGATTTATAATTTGATAAAGGAAGTAATTCAAAAGGACGACATCAGTTGAGGTATGATGCCGTCCTTTACTCTCTACTCTTATAAAGTCATTACTTTTCAGCAGATTCGGCTGCTTCGGCTCTATTCTGCTTGTCAAGCACTTTAATCTTCTCTTTAATCTGGCTAATGTCTTCTTTGATCTTTTGAATCTTGCGTTCAAAATCCTTGAGCATTGAATTGCCGGCAGAAGACTTGATGTTGAAGAAGCCGAGATTATTCTCAATGGTCTTCAGCTCTGCCTGACGAGCTTCCATTGCCCTGACAAGACGGTCACGCTCTTTACCGATCTTATTGTCATCGCCTTCCATTTTCTTCACCTCGCCTTCAAAACGGCGCATGCGCTGACGCGACTCCCTCAGGTCGAAGGCACCATACAGGCGGTCAAGTTCAGCACGATATTCCGTGTTGACAGCATCTTTCTGCTTGAAAGGCACGTGGCCCACCGACTGCCACTCATTCTGCAGCTCACGGATGGTGCCGATCACATCTTTGCGCTCCGAATCTTCAGAGATGGCTTTCAGACGTTCAATTATGCTTCTCTTAGCTTTCAGATTCTCTGTCTCCTCATCACGTCGCCCGTTTAGAAGCTTCTTGCGTGCATCGTAGAAAGCGTCTACAGCAGTGCAAAAACGTTTCCACACCTCGTCGCCCTGCTTGCGGCGAACGACACCGATTGTGCGCCATTCTTTCTGGAGAGCCTGGAGCTCATCGAAAGCCGCACGTTCCTGATATCTTCCAAGCAGAGCCTCAGCTTTTTCACATAGTGCCTCCTTCTTGGCCAGATTATCTTTCACCTCTTCTTTCGACCTCTTGAAATATTCAGCCTTGGCGGTAAAGAA
The DNA here is from genome assembly GCA_964595885.1 of uncultured Sangeribacter sp. Lineage (GTDB taxonomy): Bacteria > Bacteroidota > Bacteroidia > Bacteroidales > Muribaculaceae > Lepagella. The sequence continues at coordinate 33,082 of CAZQSD010000012.1, read as the reverse complement.
ATCATCACATGCCTTACGGAAACGTGCAAAAAGGGCATTGTTCATTTTCTTTGAAGCATAACCAAGACCCTTCCACTCTTGCTGCAAGGCGATGATTTCTTTTGTGGCATTATCCCAATCGGAAAAATTCTTGAATGAGGCTATGTCAATTGCCTCCACCTTATCACAGAGGGCAATCTTTGCCTCCTCGTTTGCCTGCTCATTTGCCTTGCGCTCCTGGAAGAAGTCCTGATGACGTTTATTGACCACAGTAGAGGCTTCCTTGAAACGGCTCCAAAGCTCTTCCCTTATTTCACGTGCCACAGGTCCTATCTCTCGCCATTCGTCATGAAGGGTCTGCAGACGCTTGAAAGCCTCAATAGGATCAGCTACGTCGGCCAAAGCCTCCGCTTTCTCCACAAGGGCGGTCTTAAGTTCAAGATTCTTCTTGAAATCAAGATCACGCAGCTCTTTGTTCATCTTCCAGCGATCGTAGAATTGCTCTACTGTGATCTGATAAGACTTCCATATGTCATTATCAGCACCAGCAGGCACCTCGCCTATTTCCTTAAATTTCTGCTGTAATTCCTGAAATTTCGGGAAATGAAGATTGATGTTGTCGATATCTTCCACCAAAGCTTTCAGTTCATCTACCACTGCGGTCTTTGCCTCAAGATTCTTACGGCGTTCCATCTCCTTTTCCTCGAGATATACATTTCTCTTCTCACGGAATTCGGCCAAAAGATTCTTCAGCTCTCCTTCACATCCATCAGGTGTAGCGGAAAAAGCCTCCGGAGAATTACCGGCAGCGATGAAAGCCTCCAATTCGGCAGTCATCTCACGGTTGTGAAGTGAGTAGTATGCCTGTTTGATTGCTGCCACCTCCCTGTGTGCCTCCATATTGCCTGCAGAAACGATGTCGCGCAGAGCATCCACCATTTCTTGCTTGGTCATGGCATGATAATTTTTAGCTGACCCATCTTCCGCCTCCTCTTCTGCATCGGCCACAGCCGCCAGATCAAGAGCCGGAGAAGACTCAACTGCACATACATTCTCGCATTCTGCACCAGCCGCAGAAGTGGCATCGGTTGTCACGGCTGCCAATGTTTCGGCAGCTTCGTCGCGGTGAAGGTCATCCGCTGGGGATGACAGCTTATCAAGCTCGTTCATTACTGATAGTTAGTTTTTAAGCCATGAGAGGAAAACGTCCATGCGTCCGCTTGGCCATTCTCGTCATGACTGTCATTATTTCATAAATTTGCGCCAAAATTAACAATTATATCTCAAACTGCAAATTTTTCAGCAATTTAATTATAAAGTTTTAGTAATCTCCAAAAAAACGTATGATCAATCTGAAAAATCCTTTATCACTTTGGCGGAAAGAATCTTCACATCTTCCTTCGGACGATCAGAGGAATCTGTCTCGACCTTCTGGATTTTCTCCACCACGTCCATTCCTTTCACCACTTGTCCGTAGACTGTATACGCCCCGTCAAGATGTGGAGTGCCCCCCTTCGTGGTGTAATCAACCTTCATCTCAGCCGACATTTCCGCAGGATGAACAGCAGCCTCTGTCTGCTTTATAAGTTCCTGACGAAGCGCTTCAAGTCCCTCGTGATCACCGGCTTTCTGCATTGCCTGGATGCTGTCGCGATGTTCAGCAGCTATTTTCTGGAAATAGCTTTGCATCTCCGAATTGATTCTCTTGGCATCCATATTCTCAAGCTGGCGTTCGCTGAGCGTACGCCCGGTGACAATATAAAACTGTGAACCCGACGAACGTTTCTCAGGGTTCATTTCATCGCCTGTGCGGGCTGCAGCAAGGGCCCCATACTTATGATAGTGCTTAGGATATACAATCTCTGCCGCAATAGTATAACCCGGATCGCCACTGCCAAGCTGCCGCCCCGCAGGAGCGTTTTTTGAGTTCGGATCGCCTGCCTGCACCATAAACTGGTCTATCACTCTGTGAAACAGCACACCTTCATAGAAACCGTCGCCAACCAGTTTCAAAAAATTATCTCTGTGAAGCGGTGTGTCGTTGAATAACTCCACCACTATGTCGCCCATTGTAGTTGTCAGCTCAACCAGGGCATCATTCGGATTTTCTGTTGCAAACTCTTCCATTTTTGTCTGGGAACATGCCGCCGAGAATCCCATGATGAACGCTACGGCAGCCATAAATATTTTTTTCATTTTTAGTTCAGTTATAAGCCCACCCTTATAGGCCGTTTATATTCATTCCGGCTTTCTCCGGGTATATCCTCTTAAATATTCTCCGGAAGTTGTCGTCACATGCCATCAGCGACTCAGCCTTTTCAATGTAGTCAGGCCCCCAGATGGCTTCCAGCAACGAACCGATATATCGTCGCTCTCGGTCTTTCGCAATAGCTCCTTCAATCAAGGGGGGGATGCATGATGAGAAAGACTCAGAGTCAACGGAGTTGAGGAAACGTGCTGTGCTGGCCAGAAACTGTCCAGACACATCTACCCTCTTAAGATTTTCTATAAGGTCGGGCATAAACTCCAGGCAACTATCCACATTGTTAACAATGTATTCATAGGTCGCCATTCCATCCAGGTCATTCTCCAGTTCTTTTATAGTCTGATCCATATTTTTGAAGTTATACGTATTAAAGGGAAGTCGTTTTTTCTCTGAAATATGATAGATTTCTTAAGAAAAGAGAAGTCACACGGCTTCATTCGCAACGCAAAAGTATAAAATATAATTAAATATGGAAAATAAAGGGCAATATTTTTCTATTTGAATCCGATTTATTAATTTTGCAGTGTAAAAATTCAGGCATATAACATGCATTCTCAACGTAACGAAATAGATCACCATCCTGATTCGGAAAGCCATTCCGTCATAGTGATAGGACGTCAGTTTGGCAGCGGGGGTCGCCGAATAGGCAAGCTCGTGGCAGAGCGTCTGCAATGTCCTTACTATGACAAGGAGCTTCTGTCAAGGGCTGCAGAAAGCCTTGGCTATGCCCGTGAGATTTTTGACGCCCACGATGAACGCAAGCCCTCCCCTTTCCGCACGCTCTTGCAGGGGGTGTATGGGATTGCCGATAATTTCCATGACACATCCATAAGCGCAGAACGTTTATATAAGGAACAGAGTGAAGTCATCAGGCAACTGTGTGACAAAGGCAACTGTGTGATTGTCGGCCGGACTGCCGACTACATAATGCGCCATCACCCGGGGCTGGTAAGCGTGTTTCTGCATGCTCCGGTGGAGCATCGCGCCAAAGCTATTGTCAGACGTGGCGACAGCCTGTCGGAACAACAGGCCATAGACCTTGCCAACAGGCATGACCATGACCGGGAGAGATATTATAACTATTACTCCGGCAGTCAACGCTGGGGAAAAGCTTATAATTATCATCTCACCATTGATGCCTCATCCATGCCGGATTCTGAAATAGCTGACATGATCATCAATTATTCACATAAAAAGATCAGAAACAAGAATCAGACACCCTGATCCTATCAACTGAACCGACCATTCAACAGAAATGCGGTCTGTCGCTTGAATTTTCATTCAAGAGGAAAGTCCGGGCAACAAAGAGCATCATGTTTCCTAACGGGAAGCCGGCGGCGACGCCGGAGATAAGTGACAGAAAACAACCGCCTCTTCTCAGGAAGCGGCAAGGGTGAAAAGGTGGGGTAAGAGCCCACCGGCTCCCGTGGTGACTCGGGAGGCCGCACATCTCATGAGTTGCAAGGCCAAATATACCGGCAGTCAAGGGCTGCTCGTCCATTGCCGGGGGGTAGGCTGCTTGAGCCCACGGGCAACCGTGAGGAATAGATAAATGACAGACACCGTCATCCCGACGGCACATAACCCGGCTTACAGTATTTCTGTTTTCTCTGACGGCTGCTTAACGCAGCCGTTTTTATTATTCCCCTATGAACAATATATGAAATTGATGGTTTAACATTTATGGTCCGGTTTTATTCCCCGGACATTATCACAAAACTATAAACTATTTACCTCATCATATGACTGACAAAAAACAATCCAAGATATCGCGACTAATCGACAAGGCTATAAATCTCGCCAACTATTGCTGGACAGGCGTATGGAAAGACCCCCGCGACACCACCGGCGTCAGAATCCTTAAAGTGGCCAATCTCTCGGTCCGCTCCTATCTTGACCGTAATCTCCAGACAAGATCAATGTCGCTTACCTATTCTACGGTGCTCGCCATAGTGCCCGCATTTGCCCTTCTGTTTGCAATAGGAAGAGGATTCGGTTTCCAAAAACTCCTTGAGGATCAACTGTTCACAAATTTCCCCGCACAACAAAAAATAATAACCTTTGCCCTTCAGTTTGTTGACTCTTATCTCAAGGAAGCCTCTCAAGGAGTGTTCGTAGGCGTAGGTATCATCTTCCTGCTTTGGACCTTGATCTCCCTACTGTCATACATTGAAAATGCCTTCAATGAAGTGTGGGGCATAAAACACGACAGATCAATGTATCAGAAGATAACTGACTATATTGCCATCTGTCTGATAGTGCCTGTGTTGATGATATGCTCCTCCGGTGTGTCGATATTCATGTCGGCCACAGTGCAGAGCAACACTCATTTTGCCTTTCTAACTCCTTTTGTCAACATTGCACTCGAAGCCTCCCCGTTGGTGTTGGCGTGGCTGGCTTTCACCATGTCTTTCATGCTGATCCCAAACACTAAGGTAAAATTCAATTATTCTGCTATTTCAGGAGCCGTCTGCGCCATCTTTTTCCAGATTTTACAGGTGCTTTTTGTCAATGGACAAATCTACGTATCAAAATATAATGCCATATATGGATCGTTTGCTTTCTTACCACTCTTGCTTATATGGCTTCAGCTTTCATGGTTGATCTTATTGGTGGGCTGTGTGCTTACTTATTCTCTGCAAAATATCTTCTCCTTTAATTTTGTGGGTGATCACCATTCCATGTCGGAAAGTTATTACCGGAAGGTTGCCATAATTCTAACAGCTGCAATCGTCGGAAGATTCCGCAAAGGCAAAACTCCTTTTACTCGTGCCCAGCTCAGTATGTATTACGACGTCCCCATCAGGACTGTCACAAGGGTATGTGACAATTTATATAAGGCCGGCTTCATAAACTTCATCATCCTTCCGGACGACAAGACCGGAGTGGCCCCTTCCACCGAGACCGGCACCCTGACAGTAGGTGAGCTGCTGTCGAAACTCGACCACGTGGGAAGCGCCGATTTTATACCGAGGTTCTCGATAATATATAAGGACATACTGACTAAGATTGACACCTGGCTGGATGAATCATATAAGTCACTTGATGACCATTTGATCGCCGATATCGTGTTGCCGGAAGATATTGACAAGGAAAGTCTTCTCACTTCCGACAAACCGCAATTTCAATTCTCCTCTGACGACAATTCATCGCCCGTAAACGGGGTTGACTGACCGTTTTTTTGTGTTATAAAACATCTTTATCCCCATTTTTAAAGTTTTTAATAACACAATCATAAAAAAATCTATAATCTGTTTGCATAATTGCACAATTAAGAATATCTTTGTAGACAAATTTAACATATGCGGATACATGTTCCCTGCCGTAATGGTTTAAATTTAGACAATTCGCGGACAACCCGCCGCCTATTTATCGTCTTCCCACAAACCTGAGTAGACGTAATATCCGAAAATAAACAAAATTACTATAAATAACAGATATATAATTCATATGAGCTATCTGAAATTCGATAAAAACCTCATGATCAACTTGGAGCAAAGTCTTCCGAAGGAGATGTTGCGCACCAATAAATCAGGGGCTTACCATTGCACCACTATAGTTGGTTGCAACACCCGCAAGCAGCACGGCTTGCTGGTGATACCGATTCCGGAGATGGACGACAAGGCCCATGTGCTTCTCTCATCTCTTGATGAAACCGTGATTCAGCACGGCGCGCCGTTTAACCTCGGCCTCCATCAGTATGGCGACGGCATATTCAGCCCTAACGGACATAAATACATACGCCAGTTTGACTGCGAGTCTGTGCCTACTGTCACTTACCGTGTCGGAGGCGTAATCCTCACAAAGGAAAAAGTATTCATCTCTCACGAGAACAGGATTCTTATTAAATATACCCTTGTAGAGGCCCATTCTCCCACGACTCTCCAGTTCCGTCCGTTCCTGGCTTTCCGCAACGCCAATGACCTATGTGTGGAAAACGGAGCCATCAACACTGCCACCGAAAATGTGGCAAACGGCATCTCAACCTGTCTCTATCACGGCTATCCTAACCTCTACATGCAGTTTTCCAAAAAACCTGAATGGGTTGCCGATGGCCATTGGTATAAGGGAGTGGAATATTATAAAGACAAAGTGCGTGGAATCCCTTATAAGGAAGACCTCTGGGTGCCTGGCTATTTCCAGCTTCCCATCAAAAAAGGCGAGTCAATAATCTTCTCAGCTTCCACTTTCGAGGCGGATCCCGAGACGTTCATGGAAACTTACGAGAACGAACTGAAATCACGCACATGCCGCACCAGCTTCTATAACTGCCTGAAAAATTCTGCAAAGCAGTTCTATCTGAAGAACAAGTATGGTATGTATATCATGGCAGGCTACCCCTGGTATAATGTGCGCGCCCGCGATGAATTGATGGCTCTGCCTGGCTGCACACTCGCTATTGACCACCGTGAAGACTTTGAAACCATAATGGAAACCTTCCTTCACGCTTTACGCCGTTTCCTTAACGATGGAGAGAAAGACCGCACAATCGGAGAAATCGACCTCCCTGATATCCCTCTGTGGACCATTTGGGCAATCCAACAGTTCCGTCGCAATACGTCTACCCGTGAATGTCGTGAAAAATATGGCAAGACTGTAAAATGGATTATTGACCAGATCCTTAATGGAAAAGTCCCTAATCTTTATTTCAATGACAACGGACTGCTTTCGTCAAACGGTCAGGATTCTCCTGTCACCTGGCTATCCGCATCCATCAACGGACGTCCTATAATCCCGCGCACGGGTTACATTCTTGAGTTTAACGCCTTGTGGTATAACGCACTCCGGTTCGTCAACTCCCTTTATGAGGGTGATCCTGCATCAGAGGCCTATCTTGACGAGATAAATGCCCTTTCAGATAAGGTGAAAGGCTCATTCATATCCACCTTCCTCAATGACTATGGCTATCTTTACGACTACGTAAATGGCACCTACACTGATCTTGAGGTGCGTCCAAACATGGCTATAGCAATCGGTCTGGAATATTCTCCTCTTGATCGTCGCCAGCGCAAAAAAGTGCTTGATCTCGTTACCCGTGAGCTTCTGACTCCTAAAGGGCTGCGTTCGCTCAGTCCCAAAAGCTATGCCTACCGTCCGACTTATGTGGGCGACCCGATTCAGCGTGAATACACAGTGCATCAGGGTCCGGCACGCCCCTGGCTATTCGGCTTCTACGCCGATGCCTATTTCAAAGTGTTTGGCGTGAGTGGAGTTGGTTTTATTGAAAGGATGCTTATCGGCTATGAAGACGAAATGACTGAAGGCTGCATCGGCTCCCTCTCAGAGATGTATGATGGCAATCCTCCTTACACAGGACGTGGGGCCGTCAGCACCGCTAAGAACGTTGGCGAGATCCTCCGCACCCTCAAAAACGTGAAAGAACTTAACAAACTACAAACCTTAGAAACCGAAGAATCGAAATGAAGGCTTTAATGTTCGGATGGGAATTCCCTCCGCATATCCTTGGGGGTCTGGGCACTGCAAGTTATGGGCTCACCAAAGGTATGCATGCAAACGGCGATATGGACATCACCTTTGTTATTCCCAAGCCGTGGGGTGACGAGGAACGTGGATTCGCCAACATTATTGGAGCTTGCAACACCCCGGTGGCATGGCGCGATGTCTCATGGGACTATGTAAATTCCCGCATCGGAAAAGTAATGGATCCGCAGACTTATTTTAATCTGCGCGACCATATCTATGCCGATTTCAATTATATGCGTCTCAATGATCTTGGCTGTATTGAGTTCTCCGGACGCTACCCTGACAATCTTGTTGAGGAAATTAACAACTACTCTATCGTGGCAGGTGTCATCGCACGCACAGTGCCTTTTGACATTATCCACTCTCATGACTGGCTCACATATCCTGCCGGCATACACGCCAAAAATGTAACGGGGAAACCACTCGTGATCCATGTGCATGCCTCAGAATTTGACCGTTCACGCGGGAAGCCTAATCCCACAGTGTTTGGGATCGAGAAAGACGGCATGAACAATGCAGACCACATCATCACAGTTTCCAATCTTACACGCAAGACAGTGATCGAGAAATACGGCATTGACCCTGCCAAAGTGACTACTGTCCACAATGCCGTTATTCCTTTGAGTGAAGAGCTGCTCAGCCTCAAGAAAAAGGAATCAAAAGACAAGGTCATCACCTTCCTCGGCCGAATCACCATGCAAAAAGGGCCGGAATATTTCGTGGAGGCTGCCGCCAAGGTGCTTCAGAAAAACAAGAACGTGCGCTTCGTCATGGCAGGCGGTGGCGACATGGAGGAAAAGATGATTCGTCTGGCTGCAAAACGTGGAATTGCCGATAGATTCCATTTTACCGGCTTCCTTCGTGGCAAAGAAGTCTACCAGATGTTCCGTGATTCCGATGTCTACGTGATGCCTTCAGTGTCAGAACCCTTCGGCATCTCACCCCTTGAGGCTATGGAAATGGGAGTACCTTCAATCATTTCCAAACAGAGCGGGTGCGCTGAGATTCTGGAAAATGTCATAAAGACTGACTATTGGGATGTTGATGCAATGGCCGACGCCATGCATTCCATAATTACCAACAAAGCGCTGTTTGACACCCTGCGGGATCGTGGTGTGGAGGAAATTCTCGGCATTACATGGGAAAAGGCAGGCAAGAAAGTGATCGATATCTATAAAAAGGTAATTGAGTCACGCAAGTAATCCACATTAGGTAATAAAAAACATACATATAAATCATGAAATCAGTTTGTTTCTATTTTAAGATTCATCAGCCGTTCCGTCTGAAACGCTACAGATTCTTCGACATAGGCAACGACCATTACTATTATGATGATTTTGCCGATGACGAAATCATGACCCGCCTTGCCGAGACAAGCTATGTGCCTATGGCGCATACCCTTCTTCAGATGATCAATGACAGCAACCGTGAGTTTAAATGCTCCATCTGCATATCAGGCACCGCCATTGAGCAGTTCCAGCTCTATGCCCCTGAGATGATTGACCTTCTAAAGAAGCTCGCCGATACCGGCTGTGTTGAGTTCCTCAGCGGCACATACTCTCACAGTCTTGCCTCTCTTGAAGATCCGGAAGAGTTTATGCGTGAAGTGAAAGAGCATGACACCCTTATCCAGCGTCTCTTCGGGGTTAAGCCAACTGTGTTTGCCAACACTGAACTCATCTATGATGACGACATTGCCACTCTCATAGCTGCAATGGGCTTCAAGACTGTGCTCACAGAAGGCGCAAAACACGTGCTCGGATGGAAATCGCCAAACTATATATATTCTGCCGCCACTGCTCCAGATCTGCGTCTGCTTCTCACCAATGATAAGCTCGCCAACGATATAGCAGGTAATTTCAACAACACGACATGGGATGAATATCCTCTGACTGCTGACAAATACGTTGACTGGCTGTCATCGCTTCCGGAGGAGGAGCAGGTGGTCAACCTTTACATGAGCATGGACACCTTCGGCTCATTCCTTCCCAAAGACACAGGTATCTTCGATTTCATGAAAGCTCTTCCCCGCTTCGGCAAAGAGAAGGGAATCAGCTTCACAAAGCCTTCAGAGGTTGTGGCAAAACTAAAACCCGTAGGTGAGCTTTCAATTCCTTTCCCAATTTCTGACATTGACGAGGCGCGCGACGTGTCGGCATGGAAGGGCAACGAGCTCCAGAGAGAAGCCCTTGGCAAGCTATATGGTGTGGCAGAGCGCGTAAGTTTATGCTCAGACCGCCGGCTTAAGCAAGACTGGGAATATCTCCAGAGCAGTGACCACTTCTATTATATGAGCACAAAGAACATGGCCGACGGCGCAAGCCATGCTGCATTCAGCCCATATGATTCTCCGTTTGCTGCGTTTACCAACTATATGAATGTGCTTGCCGACTTCCTTGTGAGAGTTGAGGAACAGTTCCCCGAAAACATCGACAATGAGGAGCTCAACTCACTTTTGCTCACTATCCGCAACCAGTCACAAGAAATCAACGAGCTTAACAAAGAGGTGAAGAATCTCAGAAACAATATCCTTAATGCCGACGACTCCACCAATGCTCCGAAAGAGGAAATAGTTGAAGTAGTTGAAAAAGCTGATATTGAAGCTCCCAAAAAGGCAACACGCAAACCAAAAGCTTCTTCAAAGAAGAAATAAGCTAATCGGCCTTAGATAGCAAAATAGATGTGTCAGGATTAATGATCATTAATCCTGACACATCTATTTTGCTTGATTTGATAAGTATGTTTTTCTATTGTCTTACAGAAATCTTGTGAAGCATACCCTCATTGAGTATTCTGATTCTTCTGCCATCAACAAGAATAAGTTTTTCTTTTACGAAATCTGTCAGGGTACGGATTGCGTTGGAAGTAGTCATATTAGACAGATTGGCCAGATCCTCACGGCTCATATATATTTTAAGTGTGGCGTCGTCATCCTCAAGTCCATAGTTCTCAGCCAACATAAGAAGTGATTCCGCCAGACGGCCACGAATATGCTTTTGAGTGAGATTAACTATTTTAGTGTCTGAGCCGCCGAGGTTGCGTGACAGCTCATGGATGAAAAACATGGCAAGATCATTATTCTGCCTTATGAGTTTCTCCACGATCTCCATAGGTATGCTACCGATCTCGGAATCCTCGAAGGCTGCACATGACGATACATACTTCTCCCTTGCAAAATACGCACGATAGCCGAAATATTGCACAGGGCGGTAAAGCCTGAGAATCTGAACACGGTCGCCGACACCACTCTTATACATTTTTACCTTGCCTTTCAGCAGGCACCACAAATCTTCCGGGTCTTCCTTTTCCGCATAAATTATCTGACCCTTCTTGAAGTAATTAATGCTGAAATTATCCGTAACGACACGTTTCTCCTCAGGCGTGAGAATGGTCCACAAGTCTGAGAGATCCTCGCTGATGATTTGCTCAAGAGTGCTTTTTTTTAACATTCCGCTCTGATTATAGAGTTATGTAGTTATATTCTGTTTTTGTTTACCTAAGTTTGCAGTGAGTGATTTCAGACTCACCGGATGATAAAACATCTGAAGAATTCTTGAGGAAATTCTTCAGATTATGTTTCACAACACAAATTTATAACATTTTTTTGTAACAGAAAAACTTTTTCCGCTTTTGTATGAATTTCTGTCATTTTTTTATAATCTTTCCACTTCCGGTGCGTGGCAAATGATCAACATACACTATTTGTTTCGGCATCTCATGAGGCGCCAGCACCCTTTTCATGACTTTCCTCAACTCATCCTCATCTATCTTTTCAAATAGAGTCTTTTCTATTTTCAACACCACAGCCCTTCCCCACTTATAGTCGGCAACCGAGGTAATGACAAATGGCGAAGATATATAAGGAGATAATTTATCCTCAACTTCCTGGGGATTTACTTTTTTACCACCCGTGATTATGATATGATCATATCTGCCCTTTATCCTGAATAGTGTGCCACTCTCAACATCTGCCAGATCATTAGTGACAAACCTTTCACCGGAATCAAATTTTATCACAAGACATTCCCTATCGTCAAGTGAGACAGTTATACCCTCTAATGTTTCAAAATAAACACTGTTTTCTTCTATTTTCCGCAATGCCACATGAGATGCTGTCTCAGTCATGCCATAAGTCTCATATGCGTTCAGTCCCGATTCACAAATTTGCTTATATAGCATAGGAGATATGGCTGAGCCGCCTATGATAACCGCCCCCAACTGAGGCATCCGGGGAAGATTTTCAATAATGTGGATCATCTGGGAGGGCACTACGGCAAGCAAGTCAATTTTCTCATCATGTGCCAAATCTGTGAGCGGCCGGTTAGAGGGATTCTCCCATGTTAATCTTCCACCCGCAATATCAGCTCTTACCGCCATCATTTTTCCTCCTATATAATCAGCCGCCACGCATGAATGCAGACGGCTACCCTCTCCAATTGAAAAATAGCGATTTGTACGCAATCCACTTCTCCTGACAAAATCTTTGTCAAGATGTATGATTTTTGGACTGCCGGTCGAGCCAGATGTCCTGGCCTCTATAAAAGGAGCGGCACTTCGCCACTCCTTGATAAATTCTTCAAAATCCATGACTTTGAATGATTTTACAGCATCATGATATCTTTGCCATCAACCATAAGCCTCAATAATTCCACTTTAGATCCTTGAACTGAGAATAATCAAAGCTCACCCGGGGATTATATCTCAATCTATCTCCGTCAAGACTTACAGGTGTCACAAAATTGTCAGCAAACACCCCACCCGTGCCCAGACCCTGAGGACCTTGTGCACCTATGAAAGCTGTCCACTGGGATATTGCATCAAGACCAACATTAGATTCAAGAGCCGATGTGACCCACCATCCTATTCCCCGTTCTGTGGCCAAAGAGATCCATTCATTACCTCCGCTGAAGCCTCCGCATAATGCAGGTTTCAATATTATATAATGGGGTTTAATGACATCAAGCATCTGTCTACGCTCCTTGACAGTGTTTTTTCCTATCAGTTCCTCGTCAAGAGCAATCGGAAGTGGCGATTCCTTGCAAAGGAAGGCCATAAGTTCCTCATTGCCGGATGGGATAGGCTGCTCTATGGAATGCACCCCAAGGTCAGCAAGCTTCTTTAATCGCGGAAAGACATTATCCATAGTGAATCCTCCATTGGCATCCACACGTATCATAAGCTCTTTCTCACTGTAACGACGCCTCACATATTCGATCATCTCGGCCTCCCGTTTCCAGTCGATGGCACCGATTTTAAGCTTAAGGCAATGAAAACCCTGATTGACTTTGGCGTCAATTCTCTCTATCATCTTGTCAAAATCTCCCATCCATATAAGTCCGTTAATCTCAATCTCACCTCTGCCTTCTGTGAATGCAGAAGGGAAATAAAGTCCACGGCAGCCATTGGAATAGTCGAATAAAGCCTGCTCAAAACCGAATTGAATGGAAGAATGGCACGAGAGATCTGTAGGAATGCCTATGGCCACATTGGCAAGCAACTCCGTGAGTTTCAGCACATACTTCCCGTCTGCCTCCGGCGACAATCCGGGGAATACGGCGGCTTCCCCTATGCCGAAATGCTCAGGAGCCTTCTCATCATATACTTTTATAAAGAATGTCGGTTTCTCTGTCAGCACCCCCCGTGAGGTGCCTCCCGGCTCATTGAAATGCAGCAGATAGGGAGCAAAAGCGAGACGCATGATCAGGGAAATTTAGGAAACTGCTCAAAATCAGGATCACGTTTCTCAAGAAATGCGTTCTTGCCTTCCTGAGCCTCGTCCATCAGGTAATACATGAGCGTGGCGTCGCCGGCAAACTCCATAAGTCCCGCCTGTCCGTCAAGTTCTGCATTCAGGCCTCTCTTGATCATGCGGATTGCAAGCGGAGAGCGCTTCATGATGGTACGACACCAGTCTACCACTTCGTCTTCAAGCTGATCAAGCGGCACCACCTTATTTACCATTCCCATCTCCAATGCTTCTTCGGCAGTATACTGACGGCACAGAAACCATATCTCACGTGCTTTCTTCTGCCCTACGCAGCGCGCAAGATATGATGAGCCGAATCCTGCATCAAAACTTCCCACTTTCGGGCCGGTCTGTCCAAAACGTGCGTTGTCAGAAGCAATCGAAAGATCACACACCACATTCAAAACATTCCCTCCGCCGATTGAATATCCATTTACCATTGCAATGACAGGCTTTGGAAGCGAACGTATGGCATGATGCAGCTCAAGCACATTAAGACGTGGCACACCGTCAGAATCAACATAACCGCCGCGTCCTTTGGCATTCTGGTCGCCACCGCTGCAAAATGCCTTGTCGCCGGCTCCAGTAAGCACAACCACCCTTATATCCTGACGCTCCCGGCATACAGACATTGCATCAAGCATTTCACGGTTGGTCAACGGCCGGAAAGCATTATAGACCTCCGGACGGTTGATGGTGATCTTCGCTATTCCCTCAAATTGTTCGAAGATTATATCTGTGTAATCTTTTATTTTTTTCCAATCGTAATTACTCATATCTTATGATATATCTTTAGTTTATAGTGTCATGAATTTATAATGTCATGCTTGTAGGTCCATATACCGTTTGAGAATATCGGCGCTTTTTTCCCCGTCACACAACACTCTGAGAATCCCTTTTTCAGCTGATGAAAGAAGTTTCCGCAGTGAGTTCTCTAATGATTGTTCATCTGTCGCCTCCACATACTCCCATCCATAGCCTTCGGAAAGATTACGCAACGGCAGTCTGGGGGGTGCGCAAAAATATTCTTCCCGTTCTTCAAGAGATGAAGTGGAAGGTATGAACCGGAAAATACCTCCTCCCGTATTGTCAATCACTATGATTTTCATTCTGTCAGGGACAACAGGCAGAGCTAACGCTCCCAGATCATATGCCATCGACAGGTCACCGGTGATAAGAACGGTCATTCCCTTATACGCAAGTGCGCCACCTATTGCCGTTGATCCACTTCCATCAATACCCGACACGCCCCGGTTGCAGTAGGATGCGTGGGGAAGAGGATAATCAAGAATCTGTGCATATCTCACGGTAGTGCCGTTAGAAAGGAACAGATTCACGTTCTGTGGAAGCTTTGTCAATATCGTGTTAAACGCACGTAGCTCACTCCAAGGAGCACGCTCAATAAAATTGCCTTTGGCGCGAAGCGCTTTCTGTCGGGCTGTCTCCCATTCTCTTGAATAACTATAACAAGCCTCCCCGGCAGTTTTTTTCATATTTGAACGCATATATCCGGCTATGTGATGCAGGAATTTTGCCGGAGCAACCTCTATGCGTTTTGTAAGTGACATGAAACAGTCAGAGGTGGTATGAGCCCATCCCACTGCCCAATGGGAACAGTTGCGCTTATTCCGGCGCAGGTATTCTTTGAGTTTTCTGGATACTAACGATCCCCCTATCGAAATTACTACATCCGGAGCGAGTCGGTCAAGAAATTCATCCGGATAAGCTGTCAACACACTGTCAACACTGTGAGCCACGCCAGGAAGATGCAGATTGGAGAGTGTCTCAGCCATTACCACCACATTCGGCATACTGCCTAATTCGCCTACACTCTTTTGAAGATAATGATCAGGAGGCATAAATCCGGCCACCACCATCACCTTCTTGCCAACCAACTCCAAAGCCAACCCCCTTTCTATCTCTCGGTTGAGTATACCGTCGGAATTGATAACCTCAATGATTCTTTCCGGCGTGGCAGACCTCACACATTTTTTGCCAAGCGGATCGCCAAGCCTTATGTTGATATGCACCGGACCTTTTCTTCGGCTAATGGCCTCTATCATGGCGTCGTTGGCAATCCTATTGGCATACCATTGCAATTCAGGATCCTGATCACCCCAGGCCGGAAGTTCATAACTCTTTTTCACAAAATTCGATAGAGCCTCAAACTGCCGGAGGGTCTGTGAGTCATCCTGATCGATCCATTGTTGAGGCCTATCGGCCGACACCACAATCAACGGAATATTCTGATAAAAAGCCTCTGCCACTGCCGGAGCATAATTAAGTAATGCTGTGCCCGATGTACATACCAACGCCACAGGCTGCCTACTGACCGAGGCTATCCCGAGCGCCATAAAGGCTGCACATCTCTCATCTACAACTATGTGTTTCCTCATGTCCTCACGTGCGGAAGCAGCGAGCAGAAGGGGCGCGTTGCGCGAACCGGGAGAACACACCACGTCTTTCACTCCTTGTTGACGTAATACGTCAAACACTATCGAGCAGAATTTCTTGTCAGTGTCTCTTGTGTCATTCATCACTTAAACCTGACAGGACTATAACCCCGCAAGAAAGCCGAGGCATCCATCCTCTTCTTTCCTGCCGGCTGAAGTGACATTATCTCAATAATGCCATCTCCCGTGTTTACAAACATCCGATCTTTTGTAAGCCTCAGATCACCCGGTGCCCCGGATTTTTGCGTAACGTCTTCGGCAATACGTGTCTCGTAGATCTTTACATCAATAAACTCATTTGGAGTGCGGCTTTCCTCCATTGTGGTCCATGAAGCCGGATATGGCGAAAGGCCTCTGACAAGGTTATGTATTTCAACGGCCGGTCTGCTCCATTCAATCCTGCAAGTATCCTTGAAAATCTTTGGAGCAGCCACATAGTCTCCTTCCGGCTGAGGCTGGGGCACTACACAACTCTCCGCAATCTCATCGACTGTATGAGCGACCATATCGGCCCCTAATTCCATAAGGCGGTCATGCACGTCTCCGACATTATCTGTTGGCAAGATCTCTATTTTACGTTGTTCTATGATATCGCCGGTGTCTATTTCATGTTTCAGAAAGAAAGTTGTCACTCCGGTCTCGGTGTCACCGTTTATGACAGCCCAATTTATCGGAGCCGCCCCCCGATATTTGGGTAGCAAGGAGGCATGAAGATTGAAGGTGCCTAAAGGAGGCATCGTCCACACAATTTCCGGAAGCATACGGAAAGCGATTACCACAAACAGATCAGCTGCTATCTCCTTCAGGGCTTCCACAAATTCTGATGATTTAAGTTTCTCCGGCTGCAATACACGCAAATCATTGGCGACGGCATATTTCTTCACATCACTTTGAATCAGCTTGTGACCCCGGCCAGCTATTTTATCGGGCATCGTGACCACCGCAGCGATCTCATGGCCGGATTTAAACAATCGGTCAAGGCTTGCCACTGCAAATTCAGGCGTACCGAAGAATACAATCTTGAGTTTTCTGTCTGTCATATCCTATTTTTTGTGCAAAGATAACTAAAAATAGACAGACCAACAAAACAACGCAAAGTCTTTATGATACATTTGGAAAAAGCAATATGCGCTTATTTTAACCCACTCCATCGCAACTCTACATGCAGATTTTTAATTTGAAATATACTATATTCCAAATATATTGATTAATTTTGCATTCAGATTGCATATCCGCATCCGCATAGTGTTCTGATTTTTCATAATATAGTTTCTTTATCCGGAAATATGCTGTGAAAGGAAAGACTGTAAAAATAATTTTAACTTTCATCATAACTACGGCAACCTTGATTTCAGCCGGATCGGCGCTCGCACTCCATAGCAACACAATGGTTGCATGGTGGAAGCCATGTGCCCTCTGTCTTGTCATAGCTTCGGGTGGCACCTTATTGTTGAATAAGTTAATAAAACAGGCTTTCAGTCTACGCTATAATATTTTTAACTTCCTTATAGCCTTTATTTTTACATTCTCCCTGCTTATCGGACTTTTTTATAGTATAAATTACTATGCCTCCGATAAAGAATCAAGCCAGCAGCAATCTGTCAAAGTCATTGACAAATTCAGTGAAGAACATTATCGTGTCAAACGGGTTTCCCGCCACGCTGTTGCGAGAGATGAAAAATATAAGGTCTATTATATAGTGATTGGGCTTCCGGATGGTCACGAGAAAAAGATTTCCCTGTCTATGGAAAAATATGCAAAAATACGGGTTGGTAAAGACATCCGAATTTCCATTGAGAAAGGATTCTTTGGAGTGCCCGTAATAAAAAAGTATGATTTCCCGATCAACAGACATAAAAAAACAAATAAACGTAACAGATTACAAAAATTTTAGTTTAACAAAACCAAAACAAACATGAAAAGTAGAATTTTTAAAATTCTGATGATGGTGGCTTTCCTGTCATGTGCAGGCAACGGCTTCGCACAGTTCAACCTGAAGAAAGCAATCGGAGGAGCCACAAAAGCTGTTCAAGCAGTCACCCTGACAGACGAGCAGATGGCAGCTTATGTAAAGGAATCAGTTGACTGGATGGATAAGCATAATCCCGTGCTTCCTGACGACGATCCCTACACTATCCGTCTCAACAACCTTGTTCAGGGAATAACTGATGCCGATGGCATTCCTTTGAATTTCAAGGTTTACAACGTTATTGATGTCAATGCTTTCGCGTGTCCGGATGGCAGTGTGCGTGTGTTTGCCGCCCTAATGGATATCATGAATGATGACGAACTTCTTGGTGTAATCGGGCATGAGATCGGCCACGTGGTAAAACGTCACTCCAAGAATGCTTTCAAAACCCAGCTTCTTACCGGCGCATTGAAAGATGCCGTAGCTTCCACAGGTGGCACAGCAGCCGCATTGACTGACTCTCAGCTCGGCACACTCGGCGAAGCATTGATTAATGCGAAATACTCACAGAAACAGGAATCAGAAGCCGATGACTGCGGTTATGATTTCCTTGTGAAGAATGGGAAGAATCCTTGGGGTATCGTCATGTCTTTTGAAAAACTACAGTCGCTTGAAGGCGATACATCCAAAAAAGCAAGTGCGGTAGATAAGATGTTCTCATCACATCCCGAGACAAAAGCCCGCATTGAAAAAATGACCAAACGCTGCCAGAAAGACGGCTACCCCCGTCCTGAGGAATAAGCAATCAGATTAGCAGTTGACTTTATAAGCCACAGGCAGGGATAGGCTATCCCTGCCTGTGGCTTATAAAGTCAACATGTGTCATCACCCTACATATTCGTCAACCGCCAAAATCAATTAGCGATTACTTTCCATGCCCTGGAGCCGCAAGTTATCACATATACACCCGCTCCGGGAAGATGCAGAGGCGTATCTGAAATCGGAGTGCCGGAATAAATCAGCTGGCCAACGGAGGAGTTCACAGAGAAGTTCCTATCGGAAGGACACAAAGTCAGCACTGTGCCACAAAGACTGAATGGCATCGTGTCTTCAATAGATATCAGGTCAATACCGTTGCCTGAGGTAAGATTCGGAATATTGGTGGCCAGCCATTCACGTCTTATCGGATACCAGCTGTTCATACGGTCCTGAATTTCTTTAGTGTCTTCATAAGACGAGTCCCCCCACTTATCATGATCAGCCTTAACGGATTTGTTATACGCCTCCCATGAATCAGAGGTGAGAGTGTTTATCCATTCTTGAATGCCCATAAAAATTTTATCTCCGTTTTCTTCCCAAAGTTTCTTATAGGTATCCAAAAATTGTGGATTGACATTCTTGAAAAATTTTGAGAAACGCTGCTCATGAACCGAACTCCATAAGTCATCCCGCAGCTCTGCTGAATCAAAATCCCATAAGGGTCCTGTGGTCATAAGAGACTCCGGAGTCCGATCATACTTCACGAAATACAGATTGACACCTCCACCGTCTTTTGTCCCCATGATGTCATGTGCTAGGATCCAGTAAGCAAAAGACTCCACATCAATCACTGTGGGATAACTTCCGTCAACCACCGAATCTTCATATCGCTTCAGCCAATAGCCAATATCTTCTTTATCACCCTCAGTCAAGTCCTCAAAATCAGGATACTTAAACGTGTAGTTATTTATTTCTTATGCCTCTATTCAAGATATGCGTAAATAGACACACTTGAATAACGGTAAAAAAGTAACTTTATTTTCTCGTTATCTCCCTCTCCTTTATGGTCAAGGTTCAATAACACTATGTTTTAGGAAAGACAATTCCAAGAAAAAAGTTACACAATTAAAAAGTTAAACCTTTTTGGGAACAAAAGGTCATTACTTAGGATTCGACACTATAAATCATCTCACAATGAAAAAAATACGGCTAACGCCGATCATATGCCTTTCTGCCATGTGTGCCTCCACATGGGCTGCTACTGTCAAGGGTCGCCTTGCCGACACCGACGGCGAACCATTACCGGGAGCAGCCGTGCAGCTGATATCTTTGCCTGACACTGTCAGGATAGGCTATCAGATGGCAGGCGATAACGGCGATTTTCTTTTCCCTGACCTGAAGAAAGGACACTATGCTCTGATCGCGTCCATGACAGGGATGGACGACATAGGCAAAAACATCGAGATCAATGATTCCTCACAAGTTGTTGACCTCGGCAACCTGATATTGTCAGAAAATGCTGTCACCCTCAATGAGGCTGTCGTGACCGCTATCAAGACTGCAGTCATTGCAAAACAAGACACCATTGAATTTAATGCCGGATCTTTTCATACTTCACCAAACTCCACAGTAAACGACCTGCTCAAGAAATTGCCGGGTGTGGAAGTAGGCAGCGATGGATCAATCACCTCCAATGGCAAGACCATATCCAAAATTCTTGTTGACGGAAAGGAGTTTTTCGGTGATGACCCACAGATGGCAACAAAAAACCTACCGTCAAATATGGTTGACAAGGTGCAGGTGGTTGACCGTAAAAGCGATCTTGCGCGTCTTACAGGTGTTGATGATGGGGAGGAGGAAACAGTAATCAATCTCACTGTAAAAAAAGACATGAACAATGGCTGGTTTGGCAACGTGTCAGCAGGCTATGGCACTGATGACCGCTATCAAGGCAGTTTCGTAATAAATAATTTTAATAACGGCAACCAGATAACTCTTCTGGGCGGACTCAACAACATCAATGAGATGGGATTCTCCGACAGAGGACGAGGCAGGTTCCGCGACTTTGGCGGAAACGGTGGAATAACCACCGCCCAGCGCCTTGGACTGAATTTCAATGTGGGCCATGAGGAAATCTTCCGTGTAGGAGGAAATATCCTATACTCCCACACTGACCGGAATGCCACCAGCAAGACCGCCACACAATATCTGTTTCCTGACTCCGTAAGCACTCAGGATGCCGGATCAAGAACAAGAGACAAAGGCCATAATATCAGCTCGGATTTCCGGGTGCAATGGAATGCCGATGAGAACAATACCTTCGAATTCCGTCCGAGAATCAGTGTGAACTTTCGCGAGGCCGTTATGAATGATTCCTCCATACTGCGTGCAGGCGACCTTGCAAAATCACTGGTAAACAGCAATATCAATGCCAAGACCAACCGGGGTCACAGTATCGAGACATCAGGTAACCTTATCTACAATCATAAGTTTGCATCCAAACCGGGCAGATCCTTCAGCCTAAACGCACAATATTCATTCTCCAACACAAAAGAAAAGTCTACCACCTGGAACGATATTGAATATTTCCTGCTTCATGACAATGACGAGGAACTTTATCGATTTCTTGACAACCATACGTGGTCAAACTCCGTTGACGGACGCATCACCTGGACCGAACCTCTTGGAGATGTGACTAAAGGGAATTTCCTTAACATTGCATACCGGATTAAATATCAATGGAGCAATGCCGATAAGCTGACATATAACCTTGAGAATCCGGATGCTCCGGAAGGTTTCTTCCCACCGGAACTAACGGCACCACCCGCCGGATCAGTGTTTGACGCTGACCTGAGCAACAGTTTCCGCAATAAATTCTTCACTCAGGAGCTTCAGTTAGGCTATCGGAAAGTGTCAAAAACCATCAACCTCGATGCCGGAGTGCTTTTCTCGCCTTCAAGCTCGAAAAGTGAAGATCTCATCAACAACGCCCGCAATATTCCGGAGCGTTGGGTATGGAACATATCCCCTTACGCCAACCTACGTTATAAGTTTGGCCAACGTTCCTCAATACGCGCCACTTACCGTGCGCGCACCTCTCAGCCTTCAATGACCCAGCTGCAACCGGTGGCCGATGTGTCAAATCCTCTCAATATTGTCATAGGCAATCCCGGACTGAAACCGACATTCACCCAAACCATCGGAGTTCATTTCAACGATTTCCGTACCTCCTCCCAGCAGGCTGTTTTTGCCGTAGTCAATGCTTCCTTTGCCCTCAACTCCATAGTGGCACGTACTGTCACCGACCCTGAGACCGGAGGACGCACCACAACTTATGGCAACGTCAACGGTAATTTCAATATTTTCGGAATGGCAATGATCAACAGGCCGTTTAATAACCGTAAATGGCGTTTCAATGCCAGAATGAATGCCCGTTACGGCTCAACCCCGGGATACATAAACGGCGATTTCAACCGCACCGGCAATTTCTCCCTCTCCCCTTCTGCCGGACTGACTTTTTCCTGCGATGTGCTTCAGATGTCGTTTAACCCGACTTATTCCTATGGCAACGTCTCTAACACCCTTCCGGAACAGCCAAGCCGCACTACCCATTCTTATGGGTTTAACACTGATGCCTCAGTCTATCTTCCTTTTGGCATTGAGTTGTCCACTGATCTCAATTATTCAAGTTCATCGGGATATTCTGCCGGCTTCAACTCCAACCAATGGCTATGGAATGCCCAACTCTCCTATTCTTTCCTAAGCGATAAATCTCTCACTTTATCAGCCCGTGCCTATGATCTCCTCGCACAAAAGAAAAATATTACACGCTCGGTCAGTGCGAACGCCATTGTTGACAGTCGCTTCAACGACCTCACAAGATATGTAATGTTCAGCCTGACCTGGAATTTCAACACCCTTAAGAAAAAAGGTAAAGGGCCGGATGGAGAGTCCGACATAATGATGCCTCCTCCGGGGGGTGCCCACCCCGGACCTCCACCCGGAGGAACACCTGCCAGTCCTCCCCCGGGAGGCGGTTTCGGAAGGAGACCGTAAACAACTTTATGCAAACTTTTGTTAAAGCGATGAGGGATTATCCTTCATCGCTTTTTTGTTTATAAAAAATTCCACATGTATGCGTAAACTTCCATTGCTTCTCCTTTTAGCTCTCTCTTCCATCATGGCAGGCGGCTGGGATATAAAAGAAAAATACAAAGGTCCCAAGACCCCTACCACCGACCTTTCCTGGCATCCTGATATCCTTGCCGGCTATGAAGCCCGATATGTGAATCAGGGAGAGGCTTTTGACGGGCCTTGCCGATCCACAATAATCAGGAAACTGAATCCGAAGAAAACCCATAAAGCTTTCTTATATATTCACGGCTTCAATGATTATTTCTTCCAGAGCGAGATGGGACAGCGTTTCATCGATTCAGGCTACAATTTCTATGCCGTCGACTTACGGAGATACGGCAGAAGCAAAGAGCCTTGGCAGTATCCTTTCAATATAAGGAAGCAGGAAGAATATTTCGCCGATATTGATTCGGCACTCGTGCAGATGCGCAAAGACGGTAACACCGATATAACTCTCGGTGGCCACAGCACAGGTGGACTCACAGTAGCCCTTTTCGGAGCCGTGAAAGGTAAAGATGTCGGAGTTAACCGCATTGTGACCGACTCACCCTTCTTAGCATGGAACTTCTCATCATTCATGCGCCATATAGCCATCCCCGTAGTTGGATTTTATGGAAAGATTTTCAAAAACACCAAGATACCGCAGGATCACTGCGACGGCTATGCCTACAGCCTGCTTAAAGAATACTACGGGGAATGGGAATATAACACCGACTGGAAAATGGTCTACTCCCCGCCTGTCACCACCTCATGGGTGAATGCCATCAGCTCTGCTCAGGGAAAACTTATGAAAAAAAGGAAAAATATAGCTGTACCTATTCTTGTGATGCACAGTAGCCGAAAGATTGACGGATGCAACTACACCCCCGAATTCCAGACCGGTGATGCGGTGCTTGATCCGTTCATGCTTCAGGAGCGTGGAGTTAAGTTAGGCACCACCAGAGTGGTCTGTGCTATCGACAGCGGCCTTCATGACCTGATTCTCAGCCATAAAGAGGCTCGGGATGCCGCCTACGACACTATTTTCTCCTTCATAAGGCGTTTTTAAGTTATAATTTTATTCAGTTCTCTTGGCAATTTGATCTAATTTTAATACTTTTGCATTACGAATTGAAAATCAGGGCTACCGATGTTTGAGATTGCTTTCAGCAACATTTCTGAAAACGCCAATCTCAACCCGGCTGCCGATTACCGATATGGAAATAGACAAAGCTGAAAAATTAAATTTTCCTGAAAGACGTGAGTTTGCCGCCCTTGTGCATGAGCTGAGAAATTTCACGGCCTCCAGATTCACGCCTGATGAGATAAGACGGTTTCGTTCCCTCATGCTCTCCGGCATGAAGGCATCTCATTCTGCCCACAACTCAAAGGGCCTATCCAACGCCATATTGACTCTCAAGTCTGCCCTCCTATTTGCACAGGCAATTGAACCTGACCATAACATCCTCCTCGCAATCGGCCTCTATCCGCTTCTCAAAGACGGCCATACCGACATTCTCACCATTAAAAAAGAATGGGGCGAGGATGTGGCCGGACTGCTTACCGGCCTATCTTCAGTAGATAAATTCTCAAGCAAGAATAATGCCGTCAACCAGGATAATTTCCGGGGTCTGCTGCTGTCGCTTGCCGACGACATACGTGTGATAATCATGATGATTATCCGTAACCTCGTGCTGATGCGCTCCATCAACCATCATCCCGATGAAGAATGGGTGCGCAATGTAGCGTTTGAGGCAAACTACCTGTATGCCCAACTTGCCCATCGGCTTGGTCTTTATAAAATAAAGGGTGAGTTGGAAGATCTCTCACTGAAATACACCAATAGGGAAATCTACACCCAGATTGCCCATAAACTCAATGAGACAAAACGGAGTCGGGAGGCATATATAAAGTCATTCATTGATCCGGTCAAGGAGAAACTTGAGGCGGCAGGCTTGAAATTTGATATTAAAGGACGCACAAAATCCATTTCCTCCATCTGGAACAAGATGAAGAAGCAGAAGGTGGATGTCAGCGGCATCTATGACCTGTTTGCAATCCGCGTCATTATCGACACTCCAAGGGAAAAGGAGAAGAGCGACTGCTGGCTCGCATATTCTATACTTGCCGATATGTATACCGCCAATCCGGCCCGCATGAAAGACTGGATCTCACTTCCCAAGAGCAACGGATATGAGAGCCTCCACGCCACAGTGATGGGGCCCGGCTCAAAATGGGTTGAAGTGCAGTTCCGCACGCGCCGTATGGATCTTGTGGCCGAGAAAGGTCTGGCCGCCCATTGGCGCTACAAAGGTGTGAAAAGCGACAGCACTGACCAATGGATGAACAACATCCGCGATATTCTTGAAACGGCTGAGACGGGCCCGATGCAGCTCATGAAAGACATGCGCATGGATGTCTATGGCAAGGAAGTGTTTGCCTTCACCCCTAAGGGCGACCTGTTCCGGCTGGGGGCTGGGGCCACTGTGCTCGACTTCGCATTTCAGATCCATTCCAATGTAGGCGCACATTGCACTGGCGCAGTGGTCAACGGACAGCATAAGAAAATCACCTACCGCATCAATAATGGCGACACGGTGGAAATACTCACCTCCAACTCCCAAAGCCCAAAGCCTGACTGGCTTAACATTGTGGTCAGCACAAAGGCCCGCAATAAAATCAAGCAGAGTCTTAACGAAGAACTGCAGCGGAGGGCCGATTTAGGGAAGGAGCTTCTGGAGAGAAGGGCCAAGAACCGCAAGATTGAGATGGATGAGGCAGTCCTGATGAAGCTCATCAACAAGGCCGGCTATAAACATGCCAACGAGTTTTTTGCGGCAATGGCAGATGAGAAAATAGATCCGGGAAAGTTTCTGGCTACATATCAGGACGAGGTGACGGTAAAATCGGATGGGCCGAAGATTTCTGCCGGGGAATTCCATATGCTCCCCTTAGCCGAGAAGGATGCGAAAGAGGATGTGGTGGTGATCGGCGAAAAATCCATCAACGGGCTTAACTATAAATTCGCAAAATGCTGCTCCCCGATTTACGGTGACGAGGTGTTCGGCTTTATCAGCTCCGACGGCACAGTCAAGATCCACCGTTGTGACTGTCCGAATGCCGCCAACATCCGCACCCGCTATCCCTACCGTATCATAAAGGCTGACTGGAGCGGTAAGCAAGGCGACATGTTGCCCGTCACCTTGAAGATTATCGGTGTTGACGATATTGGCATTCTTGCCAATATCACCTCAATCATCTCGAAGGAAGTCGGCGTAAATATGCGTAACCTATCTGTTGACAGCAACGACGGAATGTTTCAAGGCATCTTGGTGGTGGCTGTCTCCGAACAACGCCAACTCACTTCACTTCTTAAGAAACTGAAAACCGTAAAAGGTGTAAAAGACATACAGCGATTATGAAAACCCGACATATTTTCGTTCCTCTTATGGCATCGGTGCTGCTATGCGCAGCCTCCTGCTCACTGAAAAAGCCTAAGGCGGAAGAGGAAAGGGAGCAATGGATCAGCAGTCTTGCCGACTCAATTGCAAAATATAAGGCTGAGATTGAGACAGCCACTACTGCCCTGACCGATGCCCAGACTGAGGTGGGAGAAATGATCACTAATTTTGACCACGTCTCCAATCCGCGTGAAGTTGAAGGCTATTACATCTATAAAGGCTGGAAAACGCGTTACCCGCTTAAACAAACCGGTGTGGTGGCGCGTATTACAGAAGATGAGCGCTTCGAGCTTATAGCGGTCATGTCCGGAGGACATTTTAATCAGATAGAAGTGACTGGAGGCAATGGCGAGGTTTCCACATCTGTGGTGCCTCATGATCAGGCCCTTAATTATCGTGCCGGAAGTCTTAACACCGTATGTTTCTATGGCAGCGCAGCCGACTCGGTGGGTATGTATATAGCCGAAAACATGCCTGACAAACTCACCGTCACCTATCTTGAAGGAGGAAAGACAGGTTCCTTCACTCTGCCGGCTGATGAAAAAGAGATGATAGCCGCCACTTATCAGCTCTATTCAGCCCAAAAGGAATCTCACAAGCTGGAACGTGCCCTCCCGATGCTCTCAAAGAAAATCGACACATGCCGCCGCATGCTTGAGGCGCGCGACTCTGTAGCCAATAATTAATTCTAAACCCCAAAATAAATTGATAATTATGGAATTGAATCAAATTGATCTTGAGATACTGAAGACAAAGGGTATCTCCGAGGAAAAACTCGCCGAAGAACTCCGTATGCTTGCCGACGGATTCCCCTTCTTGAAAATTGAGGCTCCCGCTACTCCCGGCAATGGCATATCTGTGCTTTCTCCTGAAATGGAGCAGCAGGCTCAGTCAATCTGGGACGAATATCTTTCAAAAGGAGGCAAAGTGCTGAAGATGGTGCCCGCCAGCGGCGCTGCATCCCGCATGTTCAAAAACCTCTTCTCTTTCATCAACGGCAAAGACAACAAACCGAAAGATGATTTCATGAAGAAGTTCTTTGACGAGATCGAAAGCTTTGCTTTCTTTGCACAGCTCAATTTCCTCTGTCTCTCACTCTATGGCCTGAGCGTAAACTCTCTCATCAAGGAAAAGAGATATAAGGATGTGATCAAGGCCCTCATTGAGAAAGACGGCATGAACTATGGCCAGCTTCCGAAGGCACTCCTTTCTTTCCACAAAGTGCCCGGCACTGCCCGCACTGCAATTGAGGAACATCTCGCCGAGGGCGCCCAGTATGCTGCCGGCAAAGATGGAAAGGTGCGCGTGCATTTCACCGTCAGTGAAGACCACCTTCCTCTCGTGGCCATGAAATTTGAGGAGGCAAAGGGGCATCTCGAACATGAGTATGGCGTAGAGTTCGAGCTTTCAACAAGCGTTCAGAAACCTTCCACCGATACGGTTGCCGCAAACCTTGACGGCACACCCTATCGTGAAAAAGGAGGTCTGTTCTTCCGTCCCGGTGGACATGGTGCGCTCATCGAAAACCTCAATGACCTGAATGCCGACGTAATATTCATCAAGAATATCGACAATGTGGTGCCTGACACTCTCCGTGAGGACACTATCAAATATAAGAAGATTATCGGTGGCGTGCTTATCGGTGTCAAGCAAAAGGCAGATCGCTATTGTGAGATCCTATCAAAGGGCGTTCCGTCTGACGAACAGCTCAACGAAATGCTTGACTTCCTCCACAAAGTGCTCTGCATCACCCACGACGGCACTGAGAACATGGATGCACAGCAGAAGGCCGAATACATCTTCGGTAAGCTCAACCGGCCGTTCCGTGTGTGCGGCATGGTTAAAAACGAAGGTGAACCCGGTGGTGGTCCGTTCCTTGCTTATAACCCCGACGGCACTGTAAGTCCCCAGATTCTTGAGTCTACCCAGATCGACCCGAAGAACAAAGAGGCTCAGAAAATGCTGAAAGAGTCAACCCATTTCAATCCGGTTGATCTTGTGGTATGCACAAAAGACTGGAAGGGCAACAAATTCAATCTTCCCGACTACGTTGACAAAGCCACAGGCTTCATTTCCCAGAAGAGCCGTGAGGGTGTTGAGATCAAAGCCCTTGAGTTGCCCGGCCTCTGGAACGGTGCGATGAGCGACTGGAACACCGTATTGGTTGAAGTGCCCGTCAGCACCTTCAACCCCGTGAAGACCGTCAACGACCTCCTCCGTCCCGCCCACCAGTAAAATCCAAAAACACATTTTTACAAAATATAAACAAAAAGTTTAGAGCACCCTAAAAAGGAGAGACCACTTTGAAGTGACCTCTCCTTTTTATTATGTAGCTGAACACATTTAAAAGGTGTTCTATCATTAAATTTTTTTTCTTGATTATCTACATCAGGAAGTTTCAGCAGGCGCGATCAGGCATGATCATAGACCTTGGATGCTGATTCACAATACCATTTCAATAATTTTGATAAGTAACGTTTCATAATAAATAAATTTTAAATGAAGAAATATGTTATTTAGCGATGTTTTACAACATATTTATATAACCATATTAATTCCTGTTTTGTTTTGGAAGTTCCTGCAAAATTTGATTTATCAATGCACTTCCCATTCATATCAATATATATTTTTTAACTAAGTTTCTGAATCCTACCATTTTAGGCCATAAGACAGAATTTAATAAAAAAAATAACAGATTTTATTTCAATTCACACAACAAATAGCATTTTGTCTCGTTATTTATTTACGATTATTGTATTTGCACTGTGTTTTATTCATGGTATTAGAATTTAATGCTATCAAAGAGCGTGATTGTGAAACCGCGCTCTTTTTTTTTACCCGTTTATTTGCTAACTTCGCGTCATGTTTTCAAAACGATTAACCACACTGCTGACAGCCGTCCTTACCCTGACGGCCATCTTAGCCCAGACTCCGGCTCAAAGAAACAAGTCGTTGGGCACATCCAATAATGGCCGGGAAGCCCTCGCGCCTCAGGCTGACACCATACGAACCGGTTCAGCCTGGACCCTTACATTCCCCCTCGGCGATCATGTGGAGTCAGTGATCGACACTTTGACCTATAATTATCAACGCTCTCCGATCCCGTCGTTAGTGACCGATGCCTACGCCACGACAGGCAACATCGGTGCCGAAGGAATCAATATGATCTATTTCGACCGCCAACCCCGGGCCACTTTCTTTTTCAAAGATGCCCTTGACGCATGGCTGCCGACATTCCGGAAGCAGAAGTTCTACAATGTCTACATACCCACCACAATCATGAAATATGGGTTCGGCGGAAATAAGCTTAACCATCAGGACAGGCTTGAGGTAGACTTCGCCGGAAACGTCAACAGAAGAATAGGTATAGGTGGCAACCTCGATTACATTTACTCCAAAGGCGCCTACGAAAACCAGGCTGTAAAAGATTTCTCATGGGGACTCTCCGTATATTATTTAGGCGACCGCTACGAGCTTCAGGCTTTCTATAACCATTACAACTTCCTGAACAAAGAAAACGGCGGTATAACCAATGATCTCTACATCACCGACCCGGCAGAACTTCAGGGCGGTGTGAGCAAGATAGAACCTAAAAGCATCCCTACGCGTCTTAGCGCAGCCCATTCACGCCTGAACGGCGACGAGCTGTTTATGACACATGCCTGGAAACTGGGTTTCTGGAAGTCGGAACACGTCAACGATACTCTTACACGCGAGGTTTACGTCCCGATGACTCGGCTCATCTATTCGTTTGACCTGCAGCATGGGCGCCATATGTTTAAGAACACCAACGTGACGCAAGGAAAAGAGTTCTGGGAAAACACTTATCTCAACCCTGAGGAGACTCTGGATTTTACGCGCCTCACAAAAATGACAAATTCATTCGGTGTGGAACTGATCGAAGGGTTTCAGTCTTGGGCAAAGTTCGGTCTTTCGGCTTATATCTCCTATCAGACCCAGCAATACATTCAGGCATCCTATTACTCAAATCCTGAGCTGACAGAGGAGCAGATCGAGTCTCTCACTCCCCTGCCCCAGAATTTCAATGTCTCGCCAAAGCTGACGAAAAGCATGCTTTGGGTAGGCGGACGTCTCCATAAAGACAAAGGCTCAATTCTGAGATATGCGGCAAGCGCAAGATTCGGACTTGTGGGTGATGTGGTCGGCGATCTGGAGCTCGACGGCAGTATCAGGACAAAATTCAAGCTGTTTGGCGACTCGGTGAGGATATCAGCCAATGCCGAATTCAAGAACATCGCGCAGCCATATCTTCTCCAGCAATATATCTCCAACCATTTCGCATGGAACAATGACTTTGGAAAGACCCGAAGATATAAAATTGGGGGCGAGCTGCATATTCCATGGACTAAAACCACACTGAGTGCCGGAGTGGAAAACATCCAGAACATGGTTTATTTTGATTCTGAGTCGTTGCCACGCCAATTCGGAGGCAATATCCAGGTGTTTTCCGCAAAACTTGAACAGCAGTTCAGGGTTGGCATCCTCAACTGGAACAACACCATATATTACCAGAAAACAGCCAATTCCAACATCCTTCCACTTCCGGAACTGACTATATACAGCAACCTATTTCTCAAGTTTATAGCTTTCAAGGTGCTGAAAGTGCAGTTTGGCATTGATTGCGACTATTATACTTCCTACAATGGTCTTGACTACCAGCCTGCCACCATGACTTTCCACGTGCAGGGAGATGAAAAGATCAAGGTGGGCAACTACCCTTTCTGCAACGTCTATTTCAATGCCCGTCTTTATAAAACCCGGTTCTATGTGCTTTACAGCCATATCAACCAGGGATGGTTTTCAAAGGATTATTTCCTTTTGCCACACTATCCTATGAATCCACGAAGGCTCGAATTCGGACTGTCGGTTGATTTCTCAAATTAAAATATCAAAACCCATCAATTAAAATATCAAAATTAATTGTTGCCATGAGACCTATGAAACATAAATACGGTCAGACCATACTTTACCTCTGTCTGCTAATTGGAGCCATCGTCACAATGACCATTACCCGCAAATGCAATCCCGGGAAGGCGTTGCCTGTAATGACCAGGGGCAATTCACAAGGCGACACTATTGATGCCGCCATAATTTATGGTCCATTGAGCTATTACCTCTACGGCGACACCATAGGAGGCATAAATTATGACCTGCTGAATGCCTATGGCAAGGAAACCGGCCGACCGATTAAGATGTGGCCGGTGGTGAGCCTACCCTCCGCCTTGAAAAAACTGGAGCAAGGCACTTATGACATCCTGGCCTCCCTGCCATCTGACAATTCAGTGAAAGAGCGTTTCCTGACCACCCGAAGCGTATTTCTTGACGAACTGGTTTTGATTCAGCTTGCCGACACGGCCGGAGAAGTGAAGGTAAAGTCAGCCCTTGATCTTGCCGGCGACACAGTACACATTCAGGCTGACTCTCCTGCCGATGCCCGACTCACCAATCTTGCCAACGAAATCGGCGCCCCGATAAAGGTGATCAGGGAAAAAGATCTCTCCGAGGAATATCTATGCATGAAAGTTGCCACCGGAGACTTTTCTTATGCTGTGGTCAACAAAAAGATGGCGGAGGCAATGCAGGAAAGATACCCGGCATTAAGCTACGACAATCCTGTAAGCTTCACACAATTCCAAGTGTGGCTGATTAATAGGAATGATTCCACGCCAGCTGATTCCATGCTCCTGAAATCAATTGATAGTTGGCTGATAAAATACCAGAAGACAGAAGCCTATCAGGAATTGCTTGACAGGTATTGACATTCGAATCATAGACGCAGATAAAAGAGTCAGAGCCTGCCGATCCATGGATCGGCAGGCTCTGACTCGCTATATACACTAACTTTTATTTATCTCTGGGGTTTTGGAAATGCTTATTATTCCATAGGTTTTGAAAGCACACCAAGCTTATTGCCCACCTTGATGAATGCCTCTATCGCACGGTCAAGCTGCTCGCGGGTGTGGCCGGCTGAAAGCTGAACGCGAATGCGTGCCTGTCCTTTCGGAACAACAGGATAGTAGAAACCGGTAACAAAGATACCCTCTTTCTGCATCTCGGCTGCAAATTCCTGAGAGAGCTTTGCATCGTAAAGCATCACGGCACAGATCGCGCTCTGAGTCGGTTTGATGTCGAAACCTGCGGCAAGCATCTTGTCACGGAAATAGTTGACGTTGTCAACAAGCTTGTCATGCAATTCGTTGCTCTCCTTGAGCATCTTCAGCATCTCAAGACTTGCACCAACGATTGAAGGAGCAACTGAGTTAGAGAAGAGATAAGGACGTGAACGCTGACGGAGCATGTCGATAATCTCTTTCGGGCCTGTGGTGAATCCACCCATAGCGCCGCCGAATGCCTTGCCAAGTGTGCCGGTAAAGATGTCGATCTTGCCGTAGCAGTCAAACTGTTCTGCCACACCGTGTCCTGTCTTGCCTACTACACCTGCGGAGTGGCTTTCGTCAACCATAACGAGAGCGTCATACTTCTCAGCCAGTTCACAGATCTTATCCATAGGCGCCACGTTGCCGTCCATCGAGAACACGCCGTCAGTAGCTATGATGCGGAAGCGGCAGTCCTTGGCCTCCTGGAGACAGCGCTCCAGATCTTCCATATCGGCATTCTTATAGCGGAAACGTTTTGCCTTGCAGAGGCGCACGCCGTCGATGATGGAAGCATGGTTGAGAGAATCGCTGATGATGGCATCTTCCTCAGTGAAAAGAGGCTCGAAAAGTCCGCCGTTGGCATCGAAGCAGGCAGCATATAATATGGTGTCTTCAGTGTGGAAATAGTCGCTGATGGCTTTCTCAAGCTCTTTGTGAAGATCCTGTGTGCCGCAGATCCAACTCGCTGCCCGGCATCGATCTTCCTGCCACTGTCACCTCTATAGGCCGATAT
>CAZQSD010000011.1:8133-41386 GCA_964595885.1 uncultured Sangeribacter sp. | reverse complement strand
CCAAAGAATTAGATTGTCAAAAATTGAAAAAATTTGCTCCTTTTGCTAAAAAGTACTAATTTTGTTGCAAATATTACCGGAAGGTAACTGCTTCCGGTCTTTTCACCTTTGACTAATACTTATTGAAACACATAACAACGATGTTAAAACTTAATTCCAGATCTAACACCATAAAGGTGCTTGCACACATAGGCCTGATGCTGACAATGTGTGCGTGGGGTACCTCTTTCCTCAGTACAAAAGTACTTATGACAGACGGCGGCTTTACCCCCGTTGAGATGTATGTCTACAGATTCTTGGCCGCCTATCTCATTCTCCTTGCCTTCACATTTAAAAATCTTTTTGCCAACTCATGGAAAGACGAGCTTCAATTGTTTATCTGCGGTCTATGCGCCGGCTCCCTATTCTTCATCACTGAAAACTATGCCCTTAAATTTACCGCTACCGCAAATGTGTCGCTTTTAGCCTCCATTTCTCCTATTTTCACCACTATCCTCATGGCTGTGATTTACAAGGTAAAAATGAGGTTTGGAGTAATTTTAGGTTCAATAATAGCCTTTATTGGGGTCGGATGCATCATTTTCAGCAGTGGAGCCGGTTTTGAGATACACCCAAAAGGGGATATCCTTGCTTTGACAACGGCTTTCTCATGGGCAATCTACACTATTGCCGTCAAGAAAGTCAGCCCGTTCTATAGCACATTCTTCATTTCGAGAAAGATTTTTTTCTACGGTGTGCTCACCGCCATACCGTTGATGCTGATGCAAAACGAACCATTGCATTTCCGCCTTCTCTTCGACTTCACTCAACCTCAATATCCTCTCAATTTTCTCTTTCTGGTGATTTTCTGTTCTCTGTTCGCATACCTCATCCTCAACGAGGCAATGAATATTTTAGGTCAGGTGACAGCTAACAATTACCTCTATCTCCAACCGCTTGTCACGATGATTGCCGCATACTTCATTCTCGGTGAACAGATTTTTGTGCTTGGTTACGTAGGCTGTCTGCTGATCATCGGCGGTCTGGTCATATCCGACAAAATGAAATAGTCATCAAACACCAAATCATCTCACCAAGTAATGAACAGCATTGAACTCAACA
The DNA here is from genome assembly GCA_964595885.1 of uncultured Sangeribacter sp. Classification (GTDB taxonomy): domain Bacteria; phylum Bacteroidota; class Bacteroidia; order Bacteroidales; family Muribaculaceae; genus Lepagella. The sequence continues at coordinate 40,285 of CAZQSD010000011.1, read as the reverse complement.
AATATCTTGCCGAAGCTATAAGCATGGCACGCTTAGCCGGCGATGTGCAACTACACTACTTCCGCTCATCACATCTTGAGATTGCAACAAAAGCCAATGAATATGATGTGGTGACGGCTGCTGACAAGGCATCAGAAAAGATCATCAAAGAATATATCCATGAGAGATTTCCTGATCATGGCATCATTTCAGAAGAATCAGCCGATGAAAACGCAGATAAAGAGTGGCGGTGGGTGATTGATCCGCTTGACGGAACAACCAATTTCAGCCAGGGACTTCCTGTGTTCAGTGTGTCGATAGCTTTGGAGTATAATGAAGAGGCAGTGGTCGGAGTGGTATTTGCTCCTTATCTGGGAGAAATGTTTCATGCAGTGAAAGGGGGCGGAGCCTACCTGAACGGTAAACCTTTACACTGCTCAACAAAAGAATCATTATCAAAGGCCGTGTTGGCTACAGGCATCCCATATGACAAACTTGTCAATCCAGACAACAATGTAAGGGAGGTAGCACTTATCGCACCAAAAGTAAGAGGCATCCGGCGTCTCGGGTCAGCAGCCATAGATCTCTCATATGTGGCTGCCGGATTCCTTGACGGTTATTGGGAACTGAGCCTTAACCGCTGGGATGTAGCCGCAGGAATGCTGATAGCCACTGAAGCCGGGGCAGTTATACACCCTATACGCAAAAACCGTAAATTCTCAATAATGGCTGCCACTCCACATATAGCGCCCACCCTTCTAAGCCTCCTTAATGGGAACAATTAATATAAAAGGTCAGGTGTTTCTAAATTCTTTGGGCGACATGCCGACTTTTTTCTTAAAATATTTCCCAAAAAAAGATTGTGAATGGAAATTCAGCTCATCTGCAATCTGCTGAATGTTAAGATTAGTGGATTTTAGAAGCACTTTAGCCTCAAGCACCACATAACGTTCTATCCATTCTACAGCTGTAAAGCCGGTGATTGCCTTCACGGTGCGTGAAAGATGCTTAGGGGTTATCTGAAGCTGGTCGGCATAAAAATCAAGGAAACGCTCGCTCTTGAAGTTCTGCTGCACAAGAGTCATAAATCTGTCGAGCAGGCGACTGTTGCCATAAGGATAGTCATCCATCAGAGGCATATAGCATTTATAGCCTGTCTCCAAAAAGAAAGAGCAGATGGCAAGCACCATTGCCTGATAGGCAAAAGGATTTTCACTGTCACGAAATATGGAATTGATGTGACTATAGAAATCACAAAAACGCGGAATCAGGTCGTGAGGAATATTCACGACCTGATTCCCGGTGGCTGTAGGATAGACACGGCAATCCTGAAGAAGAAGAAACAGCTTGTCGCAGAATCTTCTTGACATAACTACAAATGACACCTCAAAATCATCACTCAACGCACTCATCTGAAGAATCTGAGTGCTTCGGATATTTACTATGCACGGAGCTGTTATCTGATATGAAATCAGATTTATGTCAACCTTACAACTTCCCTTTTTCACAAACACAGAGACACTGGATGTGAATTTCAAAGGGTCAGACAGAGTGGGAATCATGGCGCTACTGAAATGCTCCACCACCCAAAAATCATTGCTCAGTATTTTGGATACATTCTCCGGAAGTTCGATATTGTAGTTAAGACCTAAATCCATATGTCATTTTTATTTTGGGAAAAATCCTTTTTCTTTCAGCAACGCAAGAAACGACTCTGAGACAGCCAAATTGACATGCTCGGGATAACGAATATCCGTAAACACCTGAGCCAAAGATTCTTTGTTATTTTCCTTGACAAATTCCTTGTTGGGCTGATATTCATCTTTTGCTTTAAAAAGCTCCATTATCACATCATCGGAATCATTCCTATATGTTTCCTCATGAAGCACCGCCTCCACAGGGAGCCTCTCGCACTGACCTTCTCCTCCGGCCGGGTAGCCTAACGAGACACTTGCCACAGGCACGACCAGGTCAGGCAGCCTCAGAAGTTCGGAAATAGCGGCAGCGTTATAGTTAACCGTGCCAAGATAGCACGTGCCGAGACCATCATTCTCCGCGATAGTAACGATCTGTTGAGCCAAAATGACAGCATCTGTAAGTGCCACTATAAAAGAATGGAAGTTGTCATAGCCGGGATTAGCACCACTAAGTTCACACCACCGGGTGAAACGGTTAAAATCAGCACAAACAGTCAGAATAACGCTGCTGCCTGTAGATGCTGGCTGGTTGAAATGCAACGGTTCAAGCTTTCTCTTCATCTCCTTGTCTTTTGTCACTATCACGGAGTAAAGCTGCATATTGCCACATGTGGGGGCATGGATCGCTCTTTCAACTATACTTTTAATCTCTTCTGCAGGAACTTCCTCACGGCTGTAGTTCCTCACCGTGTAACGGTTGGTGAAATAGTCTTTGACCATATCGTTTATTTATTTTGTCTTTGCTGTGCAAATTTAGTAAAATTTATATTAATTTTGCAGTCAAAGAGTGATAATATTAACTTTCTTCGGTTAAGTTATCATTGAATCATTTCAACAATCAACTTCTAATGGCTGAACCGCAAATATATAGCTATGAAGAAGCGTTTGACGCTTCTTTAAAATATTTCAACGGCGACCAGTTGGCAGCCCGTGTCTGGGTAACCAAGTACGCTCTTAAAGATTCTTTCGGCAATATATATGAGAAGACTCCCGATGATATGCACAAACGCATAGCTTCCGAGATTGCACGTATTGAAAACAACTATCCCAACCCGATGGCAATGGAAGAAATCTTTGGCTTGCTTAAAGACTTTCGATATATCGTGCCCCAAGGAAGCCCTATGGCAGGGATTGGCAATCACTATCAGGTCGGATCGCTTTCCAATTGTTTTGTAATTGGTCTCGACGGCAAACCGGACTCATATGGTGGGATTGTAAAGATAGACGAGGAACAGGTTCAGCTTATGAAACGACGCGGCGGAGTTGGTCATGACCTCTCTCACCTGCGACCTAAGTCAACTCCTGTAAAAAATTCGGCACTCACCTCAACAGGTGTGGTGCCATTTATGGAAAGATACAGCAATTCCACCCGGGAAGTGGCTCAGGATGGAAGACGCGGAGCGCTAATGCTCACTCTCTCCATAAAGCATCCCGATGCCGAAGGTTTTATTGATGCAAAGATGACACCTGGAAAAGTGACGGGAGCCAATGTATCGGTAAGGATTGACGACGAATTCATGAAGGCTGCCATAAATGGCCTACCCTTTACCCAGCAATTTCCCATAGATGCTGCCAATCCCTGGGTGAGCAGAGAGATTGATGCATCGTCGCTTTGGAACAAAGTAATTCATGATGCGTGGCAAAGTGCCGAACCGGGGGTATTGTTCTGGGACACCATAATACGGGAAAGTCTGCCCGACTGTTATGCCGACCTCGGTTTTGAAACAGTTTCCACCAACCCTTGCGGTGAGATTCCGCTCTGTCCGTATGACAGTTGCCGGTTGCTGGCAATAAACCTTTACAGTTATGTTAAGAAACCATTTACACCGGAGGCGGAATTTGACTTTGACCTTTTCAGAAACCACGTGATGAAGGCTCAAAGAATAATGGATGACATTATTGACCTTGAGTTGGAAAAAATAGATTTGATTATTGAAAAAATCAAGTCTGATCCGGAGACAGAGGAAGTGAAGCAGACCGAGCTGAATCTATGGAAAAAAATCAAAGAAAAGACAGGAGCAGGAAGGCGCACAGGATGCGGCACAACAGGCGAGGGAGATATGCTTGCCGCACTGGGATACAGGTATGGCACTCCGGAAGCCACTAATTTCTCAGTCAAGGTGCATCGTGAGTTAGCCCTTTCCTACTTCCATTCGTCAGTAGAAATGGCGGCTGAACGCGGAGCCTTCTCAGCTTATGACGCTGAAAGGGAAAAAAACAATCCATATATCAACCGGCTGAAAGAGGCAGATCCGGAACTGATAACAAAAATGGAAAAAACAGGACGACGCAACATTTCATGTCTTACTATCGCTCCAACCGGCACAACATCAATCATGACGCAGACCACTTCAGGCATTGAGCCGGTGTTCATGCCTGTCTATAAACGCCGCCGCAAAGTGAATCCCAATGATGACAATGTAAAGGTTGACTTCACTGATGAAATGGGAGATTCGTTTGAAGAATATGTGGTCTATCATCACAAATTTCTAGATTGGATGAAGATAAACGGCATTGAGCCTAAAGAAAAAATGACTTCTGAAGAACTTGATGCCCTGATTGAGCGTTCTCCTTATTATAAGGCAACTGCCAACGATGTTGACTGGCTTGAAAAAGTCAGAATGCAAGGAGCCATCCAAAAATGGGTTGACCACTCAATCAGCGTGACCATCAATCTCCCCAACGATGTCTCTGAAGAGCTTGTCAATTCCCTCTACACCGAAGCATGGCGTGCTGGATGCAAAGGATGCACCGTATATCGTGACGGCTCACGCAACAATGTTCTGGAAGCCTTTCCCAAAGACGAAGGCAACACGCTCAAAAGGGAGGAATCTCCTGTGGCTGGGTTGATTCATGAAGTTGACCACACGGTTAAAAGACCGGTGGAACTGGAAGCGGACGTTGTGAGATTCCAAAACAGCAAAGAGAAATGGATTGCCTTTGTAGGACTCGTTGACGGGAAACCTTATGAAATTTTCACCGGCCTTGCAGATGATGAGGACGGCATTTTCTGCCCTAAAAGCGTCAACCATGGCAAAATCATCAAGGCCATTGATGAAAAAGGAAAGAAAAGATATGACTTCCAGTTTATCAACAAACGTGGTTATAAGACCACGATTGAGGGACTGAGTGAAAAATTCAATCCGGAATTCTGGAATTATGCCAAACTCATTTCCGGTGTGCTCCGTTATGGGATGCCCATTGACCAGGTGCTGAAACTTGTAGGCGGCCTTGACCTTGACTCCACCAGTATCAATACCTGGAAAAACGGTGTGGAGAGGGCATTGAAAAAATATTTGCCAAACGGCACTGAGGCCAAGGGTCAGAAATGTCCGAACTGTGGTGCCGAAGCGTTAATTTATCAAGAGGGATGCCTCATTTGCAAAAATTGTGGCAATTCCCGTTGCGGTTAACCGATAACCATACTTAAATACTAAATAAATTCTAATATGAAAATCTCGTTTAACATTAACTACCATACCCAATGGGGAGAGGCTCTCTACCTGTGTGGCGATCTTCTGCAGCTTGGCAGCGGGGATGCCAGGAATGCACTCGAGATGAAACTTACAGCTCCCGACACATGGGTGGCAGAGGTGGAACTTGACGGCTATCCGGGAAATTTCGATTATTTCTTCATTGTAAAAGCACCGGAAAGAGAATGGCGTTTTGAATGGGGGAAATCTCATAGATTTGTCGGCAATAAAGACCTCACCACAGTGAAGATTTTTGACAGCTGGCAGGATATGCCTTCTGACAAACCCTATTATTCTTCCGCGTTTATCGACGGCATGTTGCTGCGCAGATTTAAAGACCAACCGCTACCTTCGCTTCCAGACACAGTGCAACTACGTGTAGAGGCTCCGATGGTGATGCCTGACGAGGTGCTTGCAATTGCCGGAGAGGGTGATTTCCTTGGCAACTGGGTTCCTGCGAAAGCTTTGGTCATGAATGATGCCCATTATCCACAATGGGAAATCAATCTTCCTCTCTCTCAATTCGACACTCCTTTTGAATATAAGTTTGTTATCCTGAAGAAGGATAGCCGTGAGGCAGTGGCATGGGAGACTATTGACAATCGTCGGTGTGGTTTTGTTAACGAGAATCCGAAAAGCCAGATTGTGGTAGATGGGTTGCGTTTTGCAAGTCCACGCAATAATTGGAAAGGAGCCGGCACAGCAATCCCCGTTTTCTCCATCAGGAGTGAAGAAGATTTTGGTGTAGGTGATTTCTATGACATCAAAAAGATGGTTGACTGGTGCACACGCACCGGGCAGAAGGTGCTTCAGGTGCTTCCAATCAACGACACCACCAAGACAGGCACCTGGGTAGATTCCTATCCCTATAGCGCTAACTCTACGTTTGCCCTTCATCCGATGTATCTGCGTCTTGAAGCTGTCGGTGTGCTTGCAGATCCTGAAAGACGCGCCCACTACAAGAAAATAGCTCAAGAGCTCAACCAGCTTAAGGAGATTGACTATGAGGCAGTCAATAAAGCCAAAGACGAATATCTCCGCGAAGTATTCGCTCAGAAAGGCAAAGTTGACCTGAACTCGGCCGATTTTAAGAAATTCTTTGAGCATAATTCCGAATGGCTTCGTCCGTATGCCGCCTGGCGAGTGCTCAGTGATGAGTATAAAACCCCTGACAACAACAAATGGGGTGAGTATGCCGTATATGACTACGACAAGGTCGAAGCGTTTATCAACAGCCATGAGGAACAGATTGCTTTCTACTATTTCGAGCAATACCATCTTGACAGCCAGCTTCGCTCAGTGCGTGACTACGCTCACCAGCATGGCGTAGTGCTTAAGGGGGATATTCCTATCGGCATCGGCCGCTTTAGTGTTGACGCATGGCAACGTCCGCGTCTGTTCAACATGAATTGCCAGGCCGGTGCGCCACCGGATGATTTCTCAATATTGGGTCAGAACTGGGGCTTCCCGACATATAACTGGGATGAAATGTCAAAAGATGGTTTCCAATGGTGGAAAGACCGTTTCCGCAAAATGGCAGAATATTTCGATGCCTACCGCATTGACCATATTCTCGGTTTCTTCCGCATATGGCAAATTCCTTTGACAGCCATTCATGGTCTATTAGGCTATTTCAACCCGGCCCTCCCCTTCTCACCTGAAGAATTGCGTCACTCCTACGACTTCTGGATCAATCCTGAAATACAGACAAAGCCGCTCATTCTTGAATGGATGCTGACTGATTTCTTCGGGGAATATACAGATGAAGTCAAGGAATCCTATCTGGAGACTCTTCCTGAAGGAAGATATAAGCTGCGTCCTTTCGTCGACAATCAGCAGAAAGTAATGAATTACTTTACTCAACTGGAGTCTACAGAGAAAAATGAAAGAATCTGCAACGCGCTGCTCGGGCTTATTGACGATGTGCTCTTTATTGAAGATCCATATCAGAAAGGTCATTATCATCCGAGAATCGCAGCCCAGTTCACCTATCAGTTCCGCATGCTCACAGACTATGAGAAATGGTGCTTCAACCGATTGTATAATGATTTCTTCTATCATCGCCATAATGATTTCTGGTATGGGAAAGCGATGTGGAAACTCCCGCCACTCATCGATTCTACCGGCATGCTCACTTGTGCTGAAGACCTGGGCATGATTCCAGATTGTGTGCCTGAAGTGATGAACCGTCTTGAAATCCTTTCTCTTGAGATTCAGAGAATGCCCAAGGATCCGGCTCTTGAGTTTGGCGACACATGGCATTACCCCTATTTCTCTGTCTGCACCACCTCTACCCATGATATGGGTGGCATCCGTGCATGGTGGGAAAGTGACCGGGCAGTCACCCAGCGTTTCTACAATAATGCTTTGCATGAACCCGGTGAGGCTCCTTATTTCGCAGAACCCTGGATCTGCAGCAAGATTCTTGATCTTCAACTCAAGAGTCCGTCAATGTTCTGCATCATTCCTCTCGCCGACTGGCTGTCAGCCGACGGTGCAATCCGTCGCGAAGATCCGCATGAGGAACAGATCAACGAGCCGGCTGACGTGCATCACTATTGGCGTTACCGCATGCATCTGACAGTGGAAAACCTGCTCAATCAGGATGAGTTTAACTCACGTATGCTTGAGGCCATAAAGTCAGCATCACGTTAAACGGATCCCCCAAAAGAATCCTAACCCCTTACCGATAAATTAAAAGGGCATAAAATAGAGATTGTCAATTATTTACAGTAAATAATTGACAATCTCTATTTTATAAGTGTATGTTCGAATGCCTTAGAGAGACAAGGGCTACAATTATTTTCCGATAAGCTGAAGGAATTCCTTCCGAAGTTCAGGATCAGACTCAAATTTCCCAGTGTAATCAAAAGTTACGGTTGTAGACTCTTGCTTCTCCACTCCTCTCATCTTCATGCAAAGATGGCCGGCCTCGCAAGCTACGATTACTCCATCATTTGGCAAAGTATCGGAAAGAAGGCTGCATATCTGTGCCGTTAGACGTTCCTGTACTTGTAGACGTTTTGCAAACACATTGACTATTCTCGCCAGCTTCGATAGTCCGATCATCTTCCCCTTTGGAATATAGCCTATCGCAATATTGCCGAAAAATGGCAATATGTGATGCTCACACATGCTATAGAACTCAATGTCTTTGACAATCACGATGCGAGAACCGGCATGTTCGAAAATTGCCTGTTGTGCGATTTCCTCCGGATTCTGTCGGTAGCCGGAAGTAATATCATAAATTGCTTTGGCCGCTCTCATAGGGGTTTTTACCAGACCCTCCCGATCCGGGTCTTCCCCGATAAGGTGTAAAATCTCTCGATAGTGGGATGCTATCTCCTCCACTATCCTATTGTCCTGATCGATCCTGCTCATTATTTAATGACTACGATTTGGCATTTCACAACACGCATTTCCGATGCGTAATTGGGGAATGATCTCTTCAGTTCCGTCAGCGCTGCATTAGCTTCGGCGTTTGTCCTGAAATTTCCTATTCGTGTGTACCAGTTAGGAGAACTGGAATATGTGTAGACCTGTCCTTTATATTTAGGAAACTTAGCGAGAATCGCACTTCCTCTGGCTTTGGCTCTGGCCTCGAGGGTATGTTGGTTACGACCATCACTAAAAACCTGAATCCTATAGCCCGACAGTTTATTGACACCCGGCTTCATCTCACGCGTATCTTTTTTTGTCTGGGGCTGAAGGATAAGGTCAAGTATATTTTTCGGAATATCAATAGTGATATTGCCTTTTGATTCCGTCTGGATTTTCTCCACTACATTTTCAGCATTTGCAAAATTCATGGCAGACATGGACATGCCAATTGTCATGAGCCACACGGCATAACGATGCGAAAATGTATTTACGGGGAAGAATCTCATAATAATTACTCCTTGACAGATGAATGATTTTGAGGAAAGAATATTAGAGGGAAGCCAACCCCTATTGGCGGCTTCCCAAATATATCGTTTTATTTATTAATCAAATGCCTCGACTATGCCCATGAAAGAGTCTGCCTGAAGAGCGGCACCTCCAATGAGACCACCATCAACATCCGGCTTTGCAAAAAGCTCCTTGGCATTAGAAGGCTTGCATGAGCCGCCATAAAGAATTGAGGTGTTGTCGGCAAGTTCTTTGCCATATTTCTCTGCAATGACATTGCGAATATGAGCATGCATGTCCTGAGCCTGATCGGCAGTGGCTGTCTTGCCTGTGCCGATAGCCCATACCGGTTCATAGGCAATGACAATCTTCGCAAATTCCTCAGCTGGCAACTCAAAGAGAGCCTCTACCTGACTTCTCACCACGTCATTGTAAGTGCCGTTTTCTCTTTCCTCAAGCACTTCCCCAACACAAAAAATCGGAGTAAGGCCGTTGGCAAGCGCAAGACGGGTCTTTGCAAGAAGTTGCTCATTGTTCTCACCAAAATACTGGCGACGTTCGCTGTGACCAAGAATCACATGACTGGCACCTGTAGATTTTACCATAGCTGCACTTACCTCGCCTGTATAAGCACCTTTGTCATGCTCAGAACAGTTTTCAGCGCCGAGCTTCAGAGGCTCATCAATAACAGCCTTCACTGAAACAAGATGAGTGAAAGGCACGCAGAGGACCACCTCACAGTTAACCTTGTTTTCACTCAGTTTCTCCTTAAGGAGATCATTGACCTGGCTGGCAAGCTCCATGCCTTCTTCAAGCACGGTGTTCATCTTCCAGTTGCCTGCAACAATATTTTTTCTCATTGTCTTAAGATTTTTAAGCCATAATAGGGCTTCTGTTATTACAACTGCAAAATTATTAATTTTTTATGTCTTAAACAAATTGATAGCCTTAAATTAACGTTAAGTAAACATAAAAAGCCGGATTCCGTTAAGAAACCCGGCTTTTCCTATAGGAGTAATAATTTATTTAAGAATAACCTTTGAGGTTACTTTCTTTCCATTCTCTTTAGTGTCGACCTTTAGGAACATACCGTTTGAAGGATCGTTCACACGACGTCCGTTCAAATCGAAGAACTCAGTGCTAACAGTGTTGCCGTCAGCCATAACGCTCTCAACACCGCTGTGACCCTCAACCAGAATCTTGTTACTGTTTACAACCGCACCAGTCTCATCAAGCAAGATTATTACAGCATAAAGTTCGGGAGCATTTTCAAACATGTTGTAACCACGTGTGCTCACGCCAGCATTTGCAGCGAATGAATACTCGTAGGTGTACACCTGATCCTTAACTACATTTTCGATAAGACTCTTAGGCTCGCCCTTCAGATTTGAGCCGGCAGCATATACATCGTCAAATACAAGGCCAAAAATTTTACCACCACCGGTGCAGAATTTTTCCATTTCCGGAACGTATTGTGAAGGATTGCTACCTCCATAGTAATTAGATTGCGCCCAATCTTCATCAGTAAGGCCATTAGCAACAATTGCATAAGCCACCTTATACGACCCTGAGACAGTCTTGACAAATGAGATGTCAGACTTCACAGTAATTGTTCCGTCTTCCGCTTGTAAAGCAGACCCATTGACAATAGCCGGTGTAAACTGTTCCTGAAGTGACTGCCAGAACGGCTCAATCGCAAAACCTTCGCTTATCAAGGTTGCCTGACCATAATATGCGTCTACTTGGTAAACACGATCCATATAGGCAGTCGGGAAACCTTGAACAACACTTGGGAAATTGGAAGTCCGTTCCATATCATCACCATTATGATAAGAGATAGCCACAAATTCGTCAGGATGACGGAGATTCATGACTTCAAGAGCCACATAGCCACGAGGACAATATCCACACCACAGACCAGTGTATTCCTCCATCAATGGTTTATGAACCGGGAATTCAGTAAGCACAAGAAGATAAGTCTGACGTGATTTCAGAGCATCAAGGTTCTCAACGCCGTTTACCTTTGTAATCTCCACTTTAAGCGAATATTCCTCCTTGGTTTCGGGAGCTACGTAAGGCAACTCAGCATTGAAAGATTCGTTGAAATATAGTGCCTTTGAGCCATCCAATGAAATTGTATTGGTCTGGGTGGTGACTCCGTCCGTAATAGTATACTCAAAATTTGCAATTGGCTCATAACCATGATTTTGGAGAGTCGCGGTCAGCATCAGCTCCTCTCCCGGAGAGGCAGTAGGATCGTCAAGTTGGGTTATGCCAAGAGCAGTTGCATAGAAGTCGCCCTCAAGACCCACTGTGATTGCCGAAGAATGCTGGAATGTATCAGCCTGTGATTTCCATTTAAGATAAGTTCTTGAACTGTGAAGATACAATCCCTCTTCCACAGGTGCGCCTGCAAGATAGATAGGATAGTCACCCACATCCCCTCTTTTGTCAACCTTGAAAGTATATCCCACATAAAGACCATCTTCAGGAATTTCAATTTCCTCAGTGAAAGTAGCATTGATTACACCGTCTACAATCTCAGCATCCATAGAAAACAGATCAGGGGCATTCACTTTGCCATCTAAGTTGAGTTCTTTTGATACCCAGACAGATATTTCTGAAAGATCTGAGGCATCCTGACCAAGTGCGATAGGCACACTGAAAGTCTTCAGTTTTGAGCCAACAATTGTAGGGTCAATAAGGCGGATGGCAACATCATAAGTCTCTGCCTTTTTTGTACCTCCCTGCTCATAGTTCTGATCTCCATATGTATAGGAGAACGAGACATCTGCCGCGCTGGCATCTATTCCTGCAAATGCAAGAACAAAAGCTGCCGAGAGCGACCAAAGTTTGGTTTTTGTCATTGGTTAAATAATGTGTTGATTGAACAATGAATTTATTAAGTTATTCAGTCAATCGTCCGCTTAAAGAAAAAACGAAAGACAGACCGGTTAGATATATGGTTGCAAAGTTAACTATTATTAGTTTCATTCACAATATTTTCAGACATTTCTTACATGGCACTTCCGCTTCTTAAGATATTTTAATACTCTGATGCCCAATGCAAAGCGAACCATATGTCTACATAATAATTCCCCTATCTTCCGTTTTGCAATCAAAAACTATATAATATCCTGCTATTTAATTCTATTCATTTAAACATTCCCGTCAATGTGTCATCATCAAGACGGCAATATATCAACTGCCCTTCGGGAGTGTAAAGAGATTCGGTCAAGGAAAACAGCTCGCTCACAATATGCTCCATTTCGTCAGCGGTAAGTCTTTTCCCTCGCCTTATGGCCCCTTCCTTTGCCATTATCAGGGCCATATTGTTAATCAAGTCATTTTCTGAGGCAATGGTCTTCCCATAATTCGGACTGTCTTCCATCACTGACTCCAATATGCCGACTATCACATCCCGCACATCGGAAGTTTTAAGCATAGCGGGCACCGTTACAATATTCCATTCTTCACCTTCCACATGGCACAAGGTGAAGCCAATTCTTGATAAACTCTTCTCAACTTCATTTAAAGCAGCCTGCATAGAGGCATCAAGCGTTATCGGCTCCGGAAACATCACGCTCTGCGACACCTGATCCTCATGGGTCATTTTCTGTCGGTATTGCTCGAAAAGGATTCTAAGATGCGCACGATACTGATCAATTATTATCAGTCCTTCCTTAGTGGAGGTAAGGATATATTTTTGGGCGTATTGGAAACAAAGGTCACCCACTCCCCCATTGGTTTCCATATCCGGGAGCACCGGATCCGGCCCAACACTTTCCGGGGCTGCCTCTAAATCACCAGAAACAGCAGTCTGGTTGCCTAACGGAAATCCACGTGAACCATTCATAAAATCAGCATAAAGAGCATCCCAATTACGGGGAACCCGATCCCTGCTCCTGTCATTGTGGCCATATGAAGAAGTAAAAGGATTCACACTGGAAGTGGTCGCCTTCTCAACCTCAAAAGGATTATATCCATCCGGGATGTCAAGAGATGGCTTCTCAGGCATTTCTCCCACTGGCAGAGGATCAACCGGAAGGATATCACTGTTGAAATCAATGGAAGGGACGGCACCAAATTTTCCAAGAGCAGCCTTGACAGAAGCCTGAAGTATTGGCCATATCTGCTGCTCATACTCAAACTTTATCTCGCTTTTGGTCGGATGGATATTTACATCTATACTGGCAGGCTCAACCTCAAATTTCAAAAAGTAGCATGGCTGGGTGTCAGGAGCTATCAGAGGCTCATAGCATGACATTATCGCTTTATGGAAATATGGATGACGCATATTCCTACCGTTAACGATCAGATACTGCAAGGGATTGCGACGTCTGGCATATTCCGGACGCGATACGAATCCGGTAATTTTTATAAGTGAAGTGTCAATATTTATCGGCAGCAGATGAAGATCAAGATTATTCTTCCAAATGTCGCCAATTCTCTGCTTCATGGTGGCGGCGCGCAGATCAATTACCTTTGCGCCCGTGTCGATGCTCATCCTTATGTGGTTGTTGACAAGGGCAAGCCGCTCAAATTCTCTCATGACATTAGAAGTCTCGACACTGTCAGATTTCAAGAATTTACGTCGGGCTGGGACATTGAAGAAAATATTCTTCACACTGATATTCACTCCCTTGTCGCACACACATGGTTCTTGTGACTCCACCTTTGAACCATTGATCACCAATCTCGTGCCCATGTCGGCATCTTCTGTGCGTGTCTTCATTTCTACCTGAGAGATGGCACATATTGAGGGAAGGGCCTCCCCACGAAAGCCCATTGTGTGTAAGGCAAATAGATCGTCAGCCACACGGATCTTGGATGTAGCGTGTCTTTCAAATGCCATTCTGGCATCTGTCTCACTCATTCCCTTACCATTGTCAACCACCTGAATTAGTGTCCTGCCGGCATCTTTCAGATAAATCCTTATCTCTGTGGCACCCGCATCTACAGCGTTTTCCACGAGTTCCTTTATCACAGAGGCAGGACGCTGAATCACCTCACCGGCAGCTATCTGATTTGCCACCGAATCAGGAAGTAACTTTATAACATCGCTCATTCTCCGGTTTCTCCTTCCTCTTCCTTTATTTCATTCAGCTTCTCTTCAATCTCCTCGCCGGCCGCTTCAGCTTCCTCATTTTCCTTTTCCATCTCTGACTCATTTTCTTCGATTTCCGGGAGAGTTATATCTTCTTCTCCTTCAGTCGGGAATGCAGCCTCACCTCCCATTGAAGCTTCGGGAACGGGAACATTTACCGGAGGAAGTGATGATGGAGGAGCAACAAAACGGGAGCCGGAAAATGATTTTGGTTCACCGAAATCCGAAGGAGCAAGGAAATACTGTTCCAAGGCATCAGGAATTTCTCCAAGATTATCGGCCCAGCGCAGACGATCACCATACCATTCACGCTCAGGACGCAAAGATTCCCACCAACGGAATTTCTGAAGATACTTCTGCTGATTCTTTACAAGGAAAATAGGCGTAACAGTTCCGCTTACTTCAGGCCACATCTTCAATTTTTCCATCTTACCACTATCAAGATCTATTATCAGGAAAGAACTTTCAGCATTAATCAGCCTATTAAAAGTGGAATCGCTTTCCTGAGGAAGGAAAATTGTCTCTACATTTCCCGACACCTCAAGGCGTTTCAACGTTTGATTGGCAAAGGTAGCCAGCATGCTCTTTCCGGCAAGCTGATTGTAAAAGTCTTCATCAATATGCTCTGACATCATGCCGGATTCGGGAAGCAACGCCCAGTCGGCGGTAGAATCATTGAAATGGACATCTATTCTGTTGCCGGTCACCTGCCGCTCGCCACTCCAGACTATAGGTTTGCGAAACATATAAAGCATCGAGTCCTGTTCGACAAATACCATAGAATCTGCCACACCTTGAATATCTTGCTTAAAAAATCTCGCCCTATAATATGCCAAGGCCACGTGGAAATCCTTTGGATATTGCGGAATAGAGTCTTCCGGACTCAGTTTGGCAATAGAGTCGGAGGCACTGTCTGTATGCAGAGATCCTTCGGCATTGATTGCAAGCAATGAATCAGCAGGCATCTCAGGCAACTTCGGACCGGAAGGTGTCGGATCCTTAGACTCAGACTTCTTCGCGACGCTCTCCTTAGGAAGGGCCTCAATAAGAAGACGCATAGGCTTATCTGCATCCGGAGCGACTAATGAAAAGAATGACTGATCCAACCATATGCCTGACGAATCTGCCTTTATGATGGGGATACCATCTTTCTCCGGAAAGCCTGATCTTGTCCATCTTCTTTTAGCTGCCACCATCGCAGTAATTATATATGTCTTTATGGTGTCGGCACGCAGAAATAGAGTGTCGGCCTGAGAATATTCCATGAGCAAAGGATACTCACACGCGAGTGATTCTCTTGTGGAGTCGTTGTATATTCCAAATCCTCCGATAAGAGTGGTTTTGTGGGCGGTGTCGGTCAGCACCATAGGCATTCCATGCTTACGTGGGTCCCGAAACATATAGGCACGGCTTATCCGCGTCTTCTTATCATATAGTATTGAGTCAGCCTCAAGTGTCGTGACATTGTTTGAAGAATCCTTATGGATTATCATAGATCGTGTGAGCAATTCAGCATCTCCAAGTTGCGTATTATAAAGACCCCGCGTAGTCACGATGGTGTCATTTGCTCCTTGAATTTCTGTGCGGCTTTCTATGCGTGCGATATGTGTGGCGGTATTGTAGTGAAGAGTGTCAGTCAGCATGATAAAGCCATCCTCATTGTTGACAAGCTTCACATAATGATAGAAATCCGCATTTTTTGTTCCTGGAGAATACTCACCGTATAGCGATGTCAAGGTATTCACCTTATCATCAATGGTTCCCCATTTTGAATACCAACCTAACTCAAGGCCCAGATCATAGTCAAGACTGTCGGTCGTAAGTGTCACATCGCGATTGATCAGCTGCACTTTCTGGCGTGACGGGCCGTTCTTGAGGCGTGCCATCCTTTCGTTACCTTCATAATACAGCTTATCGGCATACACAAACAATGTGTCGCCTTGCTCCAGTTTGACATTGCCAAAAGCATCAAGCGAATTTAGCTGAGGATAATAATAAGCCGAGTCACAATACATCCACATCCCTGCCTGCCTGAACTTCACATTTCCTTTGAGAATCTGTCGTTCCACAGTGTCACGGGTAGCTCTTTTATACAGACTGTCGGCATACTCAAGAAAGATTTTATCTTCCTGATAACGGTTCACACCGGGAATCTCCGGCTTTATAGGCCGTGTAGGCTTTGGCCGAGTATATGTCTCTTCCTTTTTTACAACATTTTTCTTGACCTGCTGCGCATACGCTTTTACTCCCACATTCACAATAAAACATGCCGCTGCCATGCTCACGGCAGCGGCAATAATATTGTGACGGTTTAACCTAAATATCCTCATCACATTATCAGTTTACTCCTTTATCCAGCCTTTGTAGCGAAATTCACAATTATCCCATCCCTCGCCGATTCTCACATGTGTCTCTTTGATTTTGTTCTCAAGCCAGTCCTTGAGTATCTCCTCCCGTTTATGCTCCTCATACATTTCTTTAAGCATATTATAGTCATCGGCGAGAGTGGCCCGATGGCCTTCTATCCTGTTGGTAAGCCTTACTATGGCCGCCACCTCCTGATTTTTATTGTTCATCATGATAAAGGCTTCGCTCACATCGCCGGGAGCCATTGTCTCCACCCTCCTCGCTACTTCCTGAGGAAGTTCTTGCATCTCAAAGTGAGAACTACGGTAGTTTCGGCTTCTTTCATCCTCATTGATCATCACTCCTTTATTGTTACGCGTATCCTTGTCTTGCGAAAGGAAACCGGCAGCCTCCTCGAATGTAAACGCCCCGCCCACTATTTCCTTTCGGATAGAGTCAAGACGACTGGTGGCATCAATAAGGTCTTTCGTGCTTACTTTCGGACGAAGGAGGATATGACGCACATTTACCTGATCACCTCTTTTCTCTATAAGCTGAATGATGTGGTAACCATATTCTGTCTCTACAATTCTTGACACCTTCTTAGGGTCGTTGAGATTAAAGGCCACATTCGCAAACTCAGGCACAAGGGAAGCTTTTGTTCTGAAACCAAGCTCTCCACCCTGCATATTGCTTCCATCTTCACTATGAAGGATGGCCAGAGTGGAGAAATCTGCCTCTCCCTTGTTGACCATATCTGCATAATGGCGAAGACGTGCCTTCACATCCTCAATTTCCTGACGTGGAATATTCGGGTTTATAGTGATTATCTGTGTCTCCACATGCATAGGCACATATGGAATACTGTCGGCCGGGAGAGTGTCATAGTACTTTCTGACCTCGTTAGGGGTTGACTTCACATCTTTGGTGAGACTTTGCTGCACTTGCTGCACAATTGCATTATTGCGCATAATCTCGACAAGCTGTTCTCTGAGCACAGGAATCGGTTTACGGAAATATTCCTCAACCTTTTCCTTGGAGCCAAGCTGGCTGATGTAGAAATTAATTCTCTGCTCAACACCTGCCCTTACGCGACTCTCAGGCACCTCAATAGTGTCGATCTTAGCCTGATGAAGATATAATTTCTCCACAGCAATCTGCTCAGGAAGCACACAATATGGATCGCCACTGATGACTGCGCCTTCCGAACGCATCTGCTGATACAGTTCTTCCACATCGGAACGAAATATGGCCTCATCGCCCACTACCCATGCCACCTCATCAATAACATCCTTTCCGGGGCCCGCTATGGCATAGCCCCAGCTGAGAGATATGGCTGCAAGCATTCCAACTATGACTCTGTTACTTTTCATATGATATATGCTTCATTATATTCTTTTTCCCTATGCATCCCTGTTGCTTATGCATGTTAATCTTCACGCCGGGTTATAGCTTCGCCTAACGTAAGAATCTTTCTGACTGGATCATAACCCTCTGCAACAAGTTCCCCATCGCGTAATGCCTTTTCAACCAATGATTTTACAAGAGCATCTTCATAACTCTTCATGTCCCTTCTTTCCATCAGTTCCTGAATCTGAAGAGCGGCAAACTCATAAGGAGTCTGGCTCCCTGTAGGGAGATAATCACTTATATGAAGGAAATAAGTGGAACCGTTGTAGGTGGTTTCGAAGTTTCCCGTCGATTTTAAAAAAGCATCAGGATCATAAAACCGATATGGAATCTGATCAGCTATCATCTGCCAGTCAACCCAATCGTTCATAAAATAGTCATACTGGATAGCATCGTCAAGCCATGTCTTTTCCAGAATGTCTATGCAATTGTCATCTCCACAGAACACCAACTTTCTGACATCGTCTATTCCTTGCATATTGGTGGCCACCTTGAGGTATATGCCCCTCACCAATGGCGACTCTGTAAGCATCTCAGCTTTATAACGGTTATAGAACTCCCTGATCGTGTCGGAATTTATCTTAAATTCCTTGCCTTTTTTCATTTCTTTAAGATATTCCGACACTATCAAGCGATTGCGGTATTCTTCAACCTTATTCTCAATCCGGCTGACATCGGGAAGTTTCCTTTCTGCTAATTCGGAAAGGACTTTTGTCTTTATCCAATTGTCGATTATAAGTTGAAACAGAGCCGCACTGTCGGCCGGCTCAAGTCCAACTGGAATTCTTCGCACCACATCACTCAATGTAAGAACCGATTCACCTGACACAAGCAATACATCTGAGTCAGCCTCAACCTTGTCTTTCCTCTCTCCACACGAGCAGCAAGACAAGGGGAATGCAAATGCGATCCCGACATGAAGGACTAAGCGCGATAACCGACGAATCATTTAATCTTCTTGAGTTCTTTCTGGTTGACTTTAACAGGATATTTCCTTTTCAACTCTTTCACCCACTGGGCTTCCAACTCATTCTGATAGTCACTCGTCACCTGACCCTTCACATCATCAAGACTTTCAGGCGCCTCAAGGATTTTCTGCCCATAAAGGAAATAAGTGGTGTAGTTGCTTGACTGAGGGTTAACCTCCGGACCTCCAAACATAATGTTGTCCACCATTGGGTTAGTGCCCTTAGGGGCAAGCACCCTGTCGATCTGAGCCTTGCCGGAAAATTCCTTACGGACTTTCAGCAGAATTGAATCAGCCGGGAGGGCATTCATCCTCTCCTTTATGACTGTAGCAAGAGAATCATTGACAGTCTGCACCAGAAAACCCTTCACATGTGGTTCGGTCCAGGTGTATTCGCCTCTATGGGTATCAAAGTATCTTTGCAGCCCTTCCTGATCATTTGATGCCTTATCCCAAACTTTTTGTACGCTGATTTCGTAAAGCAGACTGCCGTCATTATATTCGTTAAGGAGATTCCTATAGTCCTCATTGTTGGCATATAGCCAATCTTCCTCAGCATTTACAAGCTCGCGGGCATAGAAATTGTTGATATAATTATTGATTGTCTCAGCAGCAGCCGCTGAATCAGCCACCTTCAGCTTCGAAATTGAACCAAACATCTGTGAGGCAGGGAATGCCTTACCATCGATTGTCATAATAGTAAGATCGGCAAAAGGACCTGCCACATAAGACGCTACAAATGCAGAATCAACACCGTTCTCTCCTGCGCGCGAAACAATTGCAGCCACATTAGCATCATTCAAGGATGCTTTATGCTTAGCGGCAAGACGCTGAGTGCGGTTTTCTTTCACCAGCTTGAATCTTCCGTCTTGCGGATTTGAGGCACGGCGCAGAACCTCAGGCTTCAGCTGTTCTTCTGTAGCAGGAGGCAAAGTAGAATGCTTCAGAATAATGTGCCAGCCATAGTTACTTTTTACCGGCTCACTTATCTCGCCGTCAGCAAGAGCAAAAGCGGCTGCTTCAAACTCCGGAACCATTTCACCGGAGCCAAAAGCGGGAAGCTTACCTCCCATGCGTGCAGAGCCTTTGTCATCAGATAGCTGGCTTGCCAGTTGTGCAAATTTTGATGGATCGGCCTTGACGACTTGATAAATGCTGTCAATAGCAGCTTTAGCAGCCGCCTGAACGCTTGCCAAAGCATTCTGAGGCACCATCTTCATTATGTGGGAGGCCTCCACTTTTCCACGTGACGGTCTTCTCTTGCCACTTTTTACGAGATGGTAACCGGCCGGCGACTCCACGATTTCCGAAAGCTCTCCTTCCGGAGTAGTGTAGACTGCTGTCTCGAACTCATAAGGGAATCTGCCGGAAGAGATGAAGCCCATGAAACCCTTGTTATTAACCACGCTGCGATCCTGAGAAAACCGGAGAGCCAGATCAGTGAAATCCCCATCGGAAAGCAATTCCTTGCGGATGCTGTCAAGCCGATTTCGCAAACGTATGTTTTCGGCAGCATTCGGAGTCTTCATCATCATGATATGGCTTGCCTCCACTTCGACACCGGCCCTTTCGGCAGCCTCTTTGACAAGCGATTGAAGGAACAGGGAGTCTACAAGATAAGGAGTAGCCAATTCATTGCGATATTGATTCATCTCCTTAATAAACTTTGCAGTAGTGTCAATACCGTTAGCCTTTGCATCTGCCACCTTCAGCTTATAGATCTTAAACATCTCGGCATATTCTTCCAAAGGCTGCGGAGCAAGCTGTTGCTGACTGTTCTTGTGATAGAGGTATTCAAATTCTGACTTGGGCACATCAACCCCGTTTATGGTCATTATGACCGGATCTTTAGCCGCCCATGCAAAAGCACATGCCGACAGTCCCGCTCCTATAAGGATTCTGTTTCTCATCTCTTTAAGACGTTTTAATTCGTTAGATTCTTAACTTTTTAAAGTTTTCAAACTCAATTACGGAGCTCATCAAGGCCTTGAGCAAGCCATCTGCCTTTCGCAGGGCATACCCGTGCTAATCGAGCTGCTGTCATTAATTATCTAACGCTAACTTTATCATAAAATTATAACCGGATACTCAAAATCTACCGGAAACGGGGATTTAATTTCCCATTTCCGAAAGAAATTTCACTCTTACAAGGCGTATTTCCTGCTCGGTGAATTCATCGCCAAGTTCTTGGATGGCAGCCTCTATGTCATCTTCCTGACTTTCTTTAAAATAGTCGATAATGTCATATTCATGATCTTCATCCATTATCTCCTCAATAAAGTAGTCAATATTGATCTTGGTGCCGGCTTCCACGATAGCCTCCAGCTCATCTATAAGTTCGTCAAATTCCAGGCCCTTGCTCTCTGCCACTTCCTCCAAGTCTATCTTTCTGTCAACACTCTGAATGATGGAGATTTTAAGCTTGCTTTTATTGGCCATGCTTCTCACCCTGATATCCTCAGGACGCTGAATCTCGTTTTCATCCACATGGAGTTTAATAAGCTTTACAAACTCCTCGCCATAGCGTTTTGCCTTTCCCGCACCCACTCCGGGGATATTAGCCAGTTCCTCTATAGTGATCGGATAGGTTGTGGCCATAGCCTCAAGTGATGGCTCCTGAAATATGACATAAGGAGGAAGCTGCTGTTTCTTGGCGATCTTTTTTCGCAGATCCTTTAGCATGGAATATAGCATAGGGTCGGCGGCACACGCAGCTCCTCCCTTTATCTGAGGCTCCATTTCCAAATCTGCAAAATCTGTATCTTCCACTATCTTGAACGACACCGGATTTTTAAGGAATTTTTTTCCCTTTGGTGTCACATGGAGCGCACCATAGTTTTCAATATCTTTTTCCAGATATCCGGCTATTCCTCCTTGCTTAATTACGGCTGCCAGAGTTTTCTCGTCGGTGTTGGACATACACCCGAACTCATCGATTTGTTCGTGGTGATATGAGCGCACTTCATCAGTTGCGCGTCCGATCAGAACGTTCACCACGTATTCCGAATTAAACTTTTCTTTTAGTGCCAAAACCGTCTCAATGACGGCGCAAAGTTCCTCTTTTGCTTCCACTTGTGATTTAGGATTTAAACAATTGTCGCAATTGCCACAGTTGTCTGTGTCATATTGCTCTCCAAAATAATGTAACAGTATTTTTCTGCGACACACTGATGATTCAGCATAACTGGCCGTCTCAGCCAGAAGATGCCTTCCGATTTCCTGTTCGATGGCCGTCTTGCTTTGCATCAGTTTGTCTAATTTCTGAAGGTCTTTGTTTGTGTAGAAGGTGATGCATCTACCCTCCCCGCCGTCCCGACCGGCCCGTCCTGTCTCCTGATAGTATCCCTCAAGACTTTTAGGTATATCATAGTGGATCACATATCTCACATCCGGTTTGTCTATTCCCATTCCGAAAGCAATGGTGGCCACTATGACGTCTACTTTCTCCTGCAGGAAGGCATCCTGATTGTCAGAGCGCGTCACCGAGTCCATTCCGGCGTGATAAGGAAGCACTTTGATTTCATTCAACCGCAGGGTCTCTGCCAATTCTTCCACCTTTTTACGGCTCAGACAATAAATAATGCCTGATTTCCCGGGCTGCCCCTTGATGTAGCGTATGATGTCACGGTCAATATCCTTAGTCTTAGGACGAACCTCGTAATATAGATTTGGACGGTTAAAGCTTGATTTATATACCACAGCATCAAGCATCCCAAGATTTTTCTGAATGTCGTGCTGCACTTTTGGGGTCGCCGTGGCGGTCAGGGCTATAAGCGGGTGAGTGCCTACCTCATTTATTATGCTGCGGATGCGACGATATTCCGGACGGAAATCATGCCCCCATTCCGAAATACAGTGAGCTTCGTCTACAGCATAAAATGAAATATTGACCGTGCGCATAAACGACATGGTGTCTTCTTTGGTAAACGACTCAGGCGCCACATAGAGCAGTTTGGTACGTCCAGACAGCACGTCAGATTTCACCCTGTCTGTCTGGGCCTTATTTAATGAGGAGTTAAGGAAATGGGCTATGCCGTCATCTTCTCCATAGTTACGCATAGCGTCTACCTGATTCTTCATCAAGGCAATCAACGGAGAGATAACTATTGCTGTCCCTTCCGATATTAGTGCCGGGAGCTGATAGCATAAAGATTTGCCACCGCCCGTAGGCATAAGCACAAAAACATCATTGCCGTCAAGAAGACTGCTGATGATTTCAAGCTGGTTGCCTTTGAATTTGTCGAAGCCGAAATTTTGTTTCAAGGCTTCGTGAATCGCTTTGATGTCTGCCATGTTTGTGAGGTTCGATATTTTCTTATATACAAAATTAATAAAAATTATTCAATCCACACTTATTATCACCTAAATTTTTTCATTACTCGAAGGCAAATCTATTTTTTAAAGCCGAAATCTCCTTTAATCGAATTAATTTTATTAATTTTGCAAATGTAAGCTAACAAATGCAAAAATAATGTAACCAGCTTACACATAATATTCCACTCTTAATATCAATTCACATGAAACGGATATTATTCGTATCTGCGGCTATGCTGACCTGCATGACGCTGGCCGCACAGTCAAAAGTCTACATGACACGCGAAATCTCTCCGGAGGCACTCGTTAAAATATATAAGGCGCTCGGCAAGCCCGCCGACGGCCACAAAGTTGCTGTCAAAATCAGCACAGGGGAGTCTGGCAATCCTCACTATCTTCAGCCGGCTCTTATTAAAGATCTTGTTGATGAGGTAAACGGAACAATAGTGGAATGCAACACCGCCTATGCAGGCAAACGAAACACTTTTGAAGACCACTGGCAGACAATCCGTGAGCATGGATATGACAAAATTGCAAAAGTTGATCTGATGGATGAGGAAGGGCAGATGAATATTCCTGTCAGAGACACACGACATATCAAGCATGACATAGTAGGCAACCACCTGGCTAACTATGATTACATGATAAACCTCGCCCATTTCAAAGGGCATGCAATGGGGGGCTTCGGCGGTGTGCTGAAAAATGCATCCATAGGTGTGGCGTCTGCCGACGGAAAGACCTACATCCATTCTGCCGGCAAAACGGATAATACTGATCTAATCTGGCAGAACATAGCCGAACAAGACCTCTTCCTTGAATCAATGGCTGCCGCAGCACAAGGCGTAGATGACTTTTTCGGTGATAACATTATATATATTAATGTGATGAACAATATGTCGGTTGACTGCGACTGTGACGGCCATCCCTCTTCCCCTGTCTTAAAAGATTATGGCATACTCGCCTCCACAGACCCGGTCGCCCTTGATAAGGCATGTGTGGATATTATTTTTAATATGACCCCATCGGAAGGAAATGATAACGCTCCGCTGATTGAAAGAATCAACAGTCGTCACGGCACACACACCATTGAGCATGCCGAAGCAATCGGCCTTGGCTCAACCAACTATGAAATCGTAAGCCTTGACCAGTAAACCGGTATAGTCCGTAATTACAGCAGCTCCTGCCCATTCTGAATGGACAGGAGCTGCTGTAATTCCAACGTGTTGCCATCTATTATTTGGCTTGTATGCGGGTAGTGATTGAATATGTGCCGATTTCAGGAGCATCAGCAGGAAGATCTTCTGCGCTTGCCACAATATTGACCGGATATCTCAACTGCACATTTGCCAAAGTCTTATCGACCTGAAGCACATTGGCCTCAATTGTGATAATGTGGGTGCCCGGCTCAAGAATAGCCGTAGGGATTTCTCTCTGAAGCCACAGGCGCCCATCAAGCCAATAGACTGCATTTGCCACCGCCGCATTCTGGTTTGTCAGCGACTTGGCAGTGAGACCATCAATGATTATCACACCCTCCTTTACTTCCTCCTCGTCGGAAGCAGAATCATCAAGTGGTTCTTGCTCTTCAGTCTCTCCTGTTGAGGTGGATCTAACTGCATAAAATGCATCGTCATATTGTGTGACGCCACTCAATGTAAACGTCAGATCAACCTCAGGGAAGTCATCATCGCTGCTGCAGGACGCAAGAAATGCCAATGGCAGCATAAACAAAAGATAAAATAACTTTTTCATCTCTCTTCAAATTATTATTAGATTTAAATTATCATTCAGTTTTGATTCTTAGCACTTTCTATACTTATACAACATTTGGCATAGCAGATTGTTGAGAGATATACATAAAAAGACCCGGGCTTCATAATCAATTATGACATACCCGGGTCTTTGTTATTATCTGAGGGATCTCAATTCCCTGAATATATTCCTTAATCGAGCTTATGGATCACAAGACCTGAGCGCAACTTAGGTTCAAACCATGTGGTCTTGGGAGGCATGATATTGCCACTGTCAGCAATGTCAATGAGCTGATTCATTGTCACAGGATATAGAGCAAGAGCCATCTTCATCTCGCCGCTGTCAACTCTTCTCTTAAGTTCGCCAAGCCCTCTGATGCCGCCTACGAAGTCAATACGCTTGTCGCTACGGAGGTCGGTGATGCCGAGAATGTCGCGAAGGATAAGATTAGAGGAAACTGTCACGTCAAGCACGCCGATAGGATCATTGTCATCATATGTGCCCGGTTTTGCAGTCAGAGAATACCACTTTCCACCAAGATAAAGAGCGAAATTATGGAGAGCATTGGGAGTGTAGATTTCTTCTCCCTTTTCTTCTACCTCAAAGTTTTCTCTCAGTTTGTTAAGGAACTCCTCTTCTGTCAGTCCGTTAAGGTCTTTTACGACACGGTTATAGTCAATGATTTTAAGGTGTGAAGCCGGGAAAGCTACAGCAAGGAAGTAGTTGTATTCCTCGTCACCCTTGTGTTCAGGATTATTCTTTGCCTTCTCTGCACCGACAAGAGCTGCTGCTGCCGAACGGTGGTGACCATCCGCGATGTAGAGATTAGGTATTTTCTCAAACTCAGTTGTGATCTTCTCGATGATAGCGTCATCAGTGATTTTCCAAAGAGTATGACCGAAGCCATCGGGGGCAACGAAGTCATATTCCGGTTCTTCAGCAGTGACGGTTC
Organism: uncultured Sangeribacter sp.; assembly: GCA_964595885.1. Classification (GTDB taxonomy): domain Bacteria; phylum Bacteroidota; class Bacteroidia; order Bacteroidales; family Muribaculaceae; genus Lepagella. The sequence continues at coordinate 14,400 of CAZQSD010000011.1, read as the reverse complement.
TGATGATCTCCTCAAGCTCTTCGTTATCAGGGAAAGCGAAGAACACCGGCTCAATGTTGGCATTGTTGATGCGCACATGCTTCATGCGGTCTTCCTCCTTATCACGGCGAGTAAGCTCATGCTTTTTGATGCGGCCCTCCATGTAATCGTCAACCCAAGCTGCCACCACAAAGCCATACTGTGTACGCCCGTCCATTGTCTGGGCGTAGATATAGTAGTTCTCTTTGTCATCTTGAACAAGCCAACCCTTCTCCTGGAACATTTTGAAGTTCTCAACAGCCTTGTCATAGACTTTGGGGTCATGTTCATCTGTACCCGGTTCAAAATCGATTTCGGGTTTGATGATATGATAAAGAGATTTCTCGTTTCCTTCTGCTTCCTTGCGGGCTTCCTCACTGTTAAGCACGTCATACGGACGTGAAACCACCTCTTCTACGAGGACCTTCGGAGGTCGAACCCCACGGAACGGTTTTACTTTTGCCATGGTTTTAAATTTAAGATAATCTGTTTTGTTATTGTGTTTTATTTAGTCTCTTGATTTTTGTCTTTTTGTTTGTTAAGGCAACTTTCACATATACCATAAATGCACGTCGAGACATATGCCGGAGAGAATCTATTGAATTCCATTGAAGCAAGGGTGCTGTCAATTCCGTCAAGATCAATCTCTCTTATCTCTCCACACTGGGTGCATACAAGATGGCTATGTGTTTTCTCCGCCAATTCATAGCGTGCCTGATGCGTATCGAAAAGAAGTTTCCTCACTATACCTGCCGAACATAAAAGTTCAATAGTATTGTAGACCGTAGCACGACTCACGTGATACCCCTTTCTCTCCAACATCTGATAGAGCGAATCAGCGTCAAAATGACCCTTGCACTCCATAACAGATTTCAGTATCTCAAACCGTTCCGGAGTTTTCCGCAAGCGTTTTGAGTTGAGAAAAGCAATAAACTTGCCATTGGCTTTCTCCTGAATATCTGTATGTTCACTCTGATGCATAGCCACACACATAGGTTAGGCGGGGTGCCTTATCTTCTGCAAAGTTAACGAGACTGAACGATATAACCAAATTTAGTGAACGTAAAAAATATTATTTAAGTAAAAATACTTTGAAACACAGAGGAATAACTTAAATTTTATCATTGCTTTTTACATTTTCACAATTACTTTAAACCTTATTAACCCTTGCTGTGTTATAAAAGTGGAAACGGTAAAAGTTACGGTTTCTCAGAAATTTATATTATTTGTATAACCCGAACCGTTTGGCGTATCATGTAGTTATGACATATGCAACAGGTTCTAAATATTATCAAGCTATGAAAAAGTACAGATGTGAAGTTTGTGATTGGATTTATGATCCTGAAGTTGGTGACCCTGACAGCGGAATCGCACCCGGTGTAGCGTTTGAAGATCTTCCCGATGATTGGGTATGCCCTGTGTGTGGAGTAGGTAAAGACCAATTTGTAGAAGAGTAAGCCAATCCACAGCATGCATACAGCTGAATAGCATCACATTATATAAAAATAACAGGGATTTAATATTTGCAAATATTAAATCCCTGTTATTTTTATAACCGTGCAATTGGATTTATAAATAATTAGGAAGATCGCTTACTCAGTTTTTGTTGAAGGCCAAGGAAAATTGGAAGGATTGACTGTCAGATGCACATTCTTCTCCTTGAGCCTCACGCTAACATATTCAATGAGCTTTTTACGCTCTGCAGGAGTAACGCCGGAAGGAGCGTTGACAAAGACCATGTTGACAGTGTCAGCTTTCTCTGCAGCCACCGAGGTGGCAACTATTCTTGAAAGAGCAAGGTCTTTAATAGCCGGAAACAACACCTTGACTTCCGGGGAGATATTAAGACTCTCCTCATTATACCACTGGTACTCCTTCATCACATCCTTCAGCGAGTCAATAGTGTTCTGACGTGATGCCAACTCCTGCTGCATAAGTGCGTAGAACTGACCTAAATTCTTCTCATAATTCTCTTCCTGCATACTGGCGCTTTCAAGAGAGAAACCTTGTTTGATGTTAAGTATAGTGCCACCAAGTCCCACACTATCGAGTTTAGTAAGCATAGCCAGTTGAAGAGAATCTTTCGGAAGCGCCTGCCCAATCAGAGTCACATCTATATAGCGCTTTCCGTGTTCAATATATTCCTTATGATTAAGCACCTGAGTATTCGGGAAAACCATCTGGTTTTCTACAAAAGCTGTGGCATGAGCCAGAAACAGATTTTTCCTTATCATCTGATAAGTGAGGTAACAGCTGAAACCTATCGTGGCAAAAACCACTGCATAGACAATGTTCTGCACCCTGCGGCTACGCTTCGTATCCTGATATACCACTTTCTTAAACTTCATAGTCTTCACCCCGATCCACGAAGCAAAGAGAATGAAAATCATATTGGTGAAGAAAAGGTATAAAGCACCGAAGAAAAAGTGTGACTGCCAAGTTGCGATACCATATCCGGCTGTGCAAAGCGGAGGCATCAGGGAAGTGGCGATTGCCACACCAGGCATCACCTGACCTTTGTTGCGGCACGCTATACTTACAATCCCGGCTGCCCCACCAAATAATGCCACAAACACATCGTAGATAGATGGCGATGTCCTTGCAAGGAGCTGGCTCGGATCCTCATATTGCGGGGAAATCAAAAAATAAATAGCTGATGCCAACAATGATCCTACCACTGCCATCACAATATTCTTCAGACTGCGTCTGAGCAATGTAAAATCCTGAATGCCGATTGCAAGGCCCATACCGATTATCGGGCCCATAAGAGGAGAAATTAGCATCGCGCCAATTATCACCGGGATACTGCCGGTGTTAAGGCCAAGGGAAGCAATGAAAATGGCAAATATAAGGACGAGAAGCTGGCTGCCCTTAAAACTCACTCCGGACCTTATGCTTGTTTCTATGTCGGCCTGCGGCTCAAGGTCATCAGCCACATTAAAATATGATTTCAGTTCATCCCATCCTTTCGTCAAATTATCTTTTAATGTCTGGTTCATGTGATGTTAAGTTTTTATATTGATATACAATTTATATTAGTAACGTTTTTTCGCACTTTTTTATTAACTTTGCAATCAAATAAAACCCTATCATGGCTGAATTTAAATTAAAAGGAATGGGTGTGGCACTTGTCACTCCATTTAAAAAAGACAAATCCGTTGATTTCGACGCACTCGAAAAGATGGTGGAGTATGTAATTGAAGGCAAGGCTGATTTTATTGTCGTGCTTGGCACCACCGGAGAGACCCCTACCCTCTTTCCCGAAGAGAAAGAGAGAATTAGAGAGATGGTAATCAGGCGAAACGGAGGCAGGGTACCATTAGTGATCGGTGTAGGGGGCAACAACACACAGGCTATAGTTAACGAACTGGAAAGTTCTGATTTCACAGGGTTTGATGCCGTATTGTCAGTTGTACCCTTCTACAACAAACCCTCTCAGGAAGGACTATTCCATCATTATAAGGCCATAGCTGATGCTTCGCCACTTCCAGTCATCCTATACAATGTGCCCGGACGCACCGGGGTCAATATGTCGGCATCCACTACGCTTTCACTTGCAAATGCGTGTCCTAACATCATCGGCATAAAGGAAGCATCCGGCAACTTTGCACAGATAGAGGAAATCATAAAAAACAAGCCTGACCGCTTTGAAGTTATCTCCGGGGATGATAGCATCACATATCCACTGATGACCTTAGGAGCTGTCGGGGTAATTTCAGTCATAGGCAACGCCTTCCCGATGGAGTTTGGCAGAATGGTAAGGCTTTGTCTTGATGGAAAATTCCAGGAAGCCCTCCCCATCCATTGGCGATTTAATGAACTGTTTAACCTTCTTTTCGTAGATGGCAATCCCGCTGGTGTGAAATGTGCACTTAATGCTTTAGGACTAATAGAAAATGAACTTAGGCTGCCATTAGTGCCGACAAGGATGAGCACCAATGAGAAAATACATAAACTACTTGATTCTTTGTATACTCCCTCTGCACACGAAAAAACAAACGTTAAGAAAGGCCTATAATTGCAGATTGAATGATTGACAAGGCAACGGTTGAGAAAATAAAAGACACCGCCGACATTGTGGAGGTGGTGAGCGATTATGTGCATCTTATAAGAAGAGGCGCCAACTATGTAGGCCTCTGCCCTTTCCACAACGAGCGCACACCCTCGTTTTCTGTTAACCGTGCCAGAAATTATTGCTACTGTTTCTCATGTCATAAAGGGGGTTCTCCCGTCAACTTCATAATGGAGAAGGAAGGCATCTCCTATCATGACGCTCTGCTGCAACTTGCAAAAAAATATGGCATAAAAGTAGAGGAACGGGAACTTACAGATGAAGAACGTCTTGCCCAGACTCGTAAGGAAGGGCTTTTCGTGGCCAACGAGTGGGCAATGAAATATTTTGAGAATAATCTGCACAGCACTCAAGATGGCCATGACATTGGCCTGCAATACCTGTATGGAAGGGGTGTCACTCCTGAAGCCATCACACAGTTTCATCTTGGATATGCCATTGACAACAGCACCGATTTCCTGAATGCGGCTCTAAGGAAAGGCTTTAATATTGATGTGCTGAAATCTCTGGGACTGGTGGGCACCAGCCAGAAGGGACATGACTATGACCGATTCAGGGGTAGAGTTATTTTCCCTATTCTAAACTCATCCGGCAAAGTGATTGCTTTCGGAGGCCGTGACCTAAAAGGGGCCGGAGCAAAATATATCAATTCACCGGAATCAGAGCTTTACAAGAAAAGCAACGAGCTTTACGGCATGTATCAGGCTCGCAATGCCATTGTAAAGGAAGACCGTTGCTTCTTAGTGGAGGGCTACCTTGATGTAATCGGGATGTGGCAAGCAGGAATGCAAAACGTAGTTGCGTCGTCCGGCACAGCCTTGACAGACGGTCAGATAGCATTAATACACCGTTTTACCAAAAACATAACACTGATTTATGACGGAGATTCTGCGGGCATAAAAGCCTCAATGAGGGGCATTGACATGCTTTTGGCCCACCAGCTCGATGTAAAAGTGCTTCTTCTCCCTGATGGTGATGATCCGGACTCATTTGCGCGTAAGCACACTCCTGAGGAGTTTCAGGAATATATAAGGAAAAATGAAGTAGACTTCATCCGTTTTAAGACCCACATATTGATTGCAGACGCCTCTGACGACCCTCAAAAAAGAGTAGAGGCAATCAGAAGTGTAGTAGAGTCGCTGGCTGCCATACCCGACAAGGTGAAGAGAGATATCTATGTGCAGGAATGCAGCCGTCTGTTGGGAGTAAATGAGGAAACTGTGGCGGCCGCCGCTGCCAAAGCCCGTGGTGAAGTGGTGGAACAACTGAAAAAACAGCGTCGAATCAGTCAACTCAGCCGTGACATCGAAACAGGCCGGATTCCTCCTGTATCACAACCTGATAAGACTGACCGTCAATCACCATCTCCTGAAATCTCCGCTTCCCAACCCAAACCCTCTGCACCACATCTTATCCAGACAGCTTCTCCCCTTGCCCCGCTTGAATGGACAGTACTGAAATACTGTATCCGATATGGCTTCATCGACTTCTGTGAGGCTTTCGGTGATGAGGAAGAAAAGGTTTTTCTCAACGTGATTGAATACGTTAATGAAGAACTTAAAGATGACGGCATAACATTCAGTGTGGATGACTATGCCTTCACATTTAATACGCTTAAAGAACTGCTTCCGGAATTTAAAAACAGCCTGATTGAATTTCACGGAAGCCTTCAAACCCAAAAAGAGAAAAAACGGGAAGAAGGTTTTGAGGAAATAGGGCGCCGGGGACTGTCGATGCTTGAGATAGAACGAGAAGAACAACATCTTGAGGAGCAGCTCAGCAAATGGGAAAGCCATGAGATAACGGAGTTTGCCAAAGCCTACCCTTCACGTGTCATGGCAAGCCATGAGAATGACACTATCCGGCGGCTGACTACCGAAGCCCTCCGGGAGCGTCATCAGTTAAGCAATATCTATTCACGCGAGCATCGCGCAGAGCAAGAAGAAGACAAGCTGTTTTCTCTTATCCCAACAGCAATCACCGTATGGAAAAACGGTATTTTAGACCAAAAGCTTAAAAAACTGTTATCAGATTTTAGAGAAATTGCCGGAAAAGGAAACCATGATGAGGAACGTAAAATCCAGGCACAATTGGCCGAGGTAATACGCATGAGAAGTGAAATAGCAAAGAATATCGGAGACAGGATTATATGTCCTTCAAATATCAAACGGCTATAG